>CAZQIC010000017.1:0-52344 GCA_964593555.1 uncultured Bacteroidia bacterium
GTTTATTCTTGTGAACTTTAAGCCAGATATGGTGGACAATAAAATATACTATACAAGATGATAATGCGCCAGTCATAAAGGTAGTTGGAATTAGAATTGTCAATAATAAAACTGGCAATGATATGGACAATGAGCGGTATTGATTCATTTTTAAAGAAAATGTGTGTGAAATGGTAACCTTGCCTGATATTTCGTCAGGTGAACATTCATTTAGGTATTTATAGATGAACAAATTACTAATAGAGTTGCCAATCCCTATCCCCAAAAACGTAAAACAATAGCCAATAAGAAAATTGTAATAATTAATGTCGATTTCGGAAAGAAAATAAAGAATAAAGGTTAACAGGGCAACAAGCATTAACTGTTTATAATTAATCAATTTCATTTTACCCATATCTTTTTTCCAAAGAGGATTCAATTGATCAGTTTCTGTTATAAAATGTTCCTTATGCTTTTTGTTATATCTGCTTGCAATAATTGAAAGATAATAACTTGATAGAAACAGAATAGGAACCGCGATGAGTTCTAATGTTATCATAATTGAATACTCTCTAAAATATAGGTCTAATTAAACCTTTAATCCAATGACCAATATATCATCAACAGATTCTAACCCGCCTTGCCAGTTAGAGAGAGCACTTTTAAACCGCTCTTCCTGTTTGCTCATGGAAATATTTTGAATTTCCATTATTAATTCCTCAAATTTTTTCGACATGAATTTTTTTCCTTTTGGTCCGCCAAACTGGTCCGCATATCCATCGGAAAAAATATAGATGCAATCATTTTTTTCTAAAGCAATTTCATGTTTTGTAAATACCTTAGTGTTATCATTGTAACTGCCTACAGGGAAAGTACTTCCTTTGATTTTCCTTAATTCACCGTTGCGAACAATGATCAATGGTCTGTTTGCACCGCAATACTCCAACGTATTTGTTTTGGTATCGAATGAGCAAAATGAAACATCCATTCCATCTCGTGTTTCCGAATCACCCGACCCTTGCTTAAGAGTAAGAGTTACTTTTTCGTCAAGGGCGTATAATACTTTATCTGGTTCTGTAATACCTTTCTCATTTACAATTTCATTCAATGAAGAATTAGCCACAATAGACATAAATGCACCGGGCACTCCATGTCCGGTACAATCAACAACAGCTATCATTGTTTTGTCGTTCACTGCTGAGAACCAATAAAGATCCCCGCTAACAATATCTCTCGGGCGATACAAAATAAATGAGTCGGCGAATTTTTGTTGTATTTCTTGTTTAACGGGAAGTAATGCCAGCTGAATTCTTTTGGCATAATTGATACTATCGGTAATGTCTTTGTTTTTTTGTTCTATCTCTTGTTTTTGATGAACAACTTCTGCTGTTCTTTCTTTAACCTGCTCTTCCAAAACAAGTTTCGCTTTTTCAAGCTTTCGGGTCCTTATATTGATATAAGAGTATATAATTGCAACAGTAATAACAATGCATAGAATAATAAACCATTTTGTTTTCCAAAAGGGAGGAGTAATGGTAAATGAATAACTGACCGCCTCCTTGTTCCAAACATCATCACTATTGCAAGCTCTTACTTTAAAATTGTATTCTCCCGGAGGGATATTACTGTATGTTACTTCTGTTTTATTTGTTACGGGTGACCAATCCTCATCAAAACCTTCAAGCGTATATTGATAACGGACATTCTCAGGCATAGAAAGACTGATTCCTATAAAGTTAAATGTAAGGTGGTTTTGTTTGTAAGAGATCTCATTTTGATCAAGGTTAATGGTGTCTTTTAGAAATGCTTTGATCCCGGCTATGTAAGTGAGTGGCTCAATCGTATTTTTAATATCCTTTTCGGGATTGTATTTCATTAACCCATTTACAGTACCAAACCATAATTTCCCTTCTTCGTCCTTGTATGCAGCATTCAAGTTTGTTTCCACACCAAGAAAACCTTCCGTTTTTCCATAATGCTTTACCTTTAATGTTGTCTGATCAAATTTGTCTACTCCTGAACTCGTCCCAACCCAAATATTATTTTGATTGTCACTGATAACAGAATAAATATTATCGGAACTAAAACCATTTTGTGTATTAAAGTTTTTAAAAACAACACCATCGTATTTGTAAATACCCGCTTCCGGAGTGCCAAACCAAATATTCCCTTCTAAGTCTTCTGTAATGCAATAAATAATATCACTCTTTAATCCTGTCAATTTATTGTATGTAATGTTTTTTCCATCCGGAGATAATTTTGTAAGACCGCCTTCAGTAGCCATCCATTTATTGTTTTTTGAATCAACAATTATTTTGTTAACTACGTTGCTTTTTAAAATATTATCAGTTGAAAATTTTTCTTTTTCTTTGGTAGTTGGATTATACCAGAAAGCTCCATCCCATGTACCTATCCATAGTTTTCCGCTTTTGTCTTTCGCAATGGATGAAACCGTTTGAGAAGTTAGATCAATCATTTGAAATTTTTCCGTGCCTGCCGGAAGAAAGGCAAGGCCTCCCTTAGTGCCGCAATAAAGGTTGCCGGCTGAATCTTGAAACAGGGAGGCAATAAAAGCATCTTTAATAACTTTTTGAATGGTTGTATAAGATTTGGTTTTTATCAATTCCCCATTCGAATTGAATTCAAGCATATTTAATCCCTGGTCGGTGGAGACCCAGCAAATGTTTTTACTTTTTGTAATTCCCCATACCTGGTTGGAATTTAATTTGCGTTCATTTGCATTATATAATTCAAATTTTTCATCATCGGGCCTAATTACACACGCGCCGCCCAATGTTCCGAGCCATATGTTTTTTTCATAATCTTCCTTTATGTCATAAATGCTTTGGTTGGGCAATCCATTATCTTTAAATATTTTTTTTATGGTGACTTTATTGTGTTCAGCGTCATAATTTATTTTTGCAACACCAGCATCATATGAACCTGCCCATATGTTTCCCCGG
Source organism: uncultured Bacteroidia bacterium (assembly GCA_964593555.1). Classification (GTDB taxonomy): domain Bacteria; phylum Bacteroidota; class Bacteroidia; order JAFLBG01; family JAFLBG01; genus CAZQIC01. The sequence continues at coordinate 2,943 of CAZQIC010000017.1, forward strand.
GAATCTTCCCCTAATGAAAATACAGTGACAAATGGCAGTCCTTCATTCGTTGAGATATTTTTATACTTTACTGGAGCGTTACCAATCATTTTTACTTCACTGGCAGAAATAAAATAAGCGCCATATAGGTTAGTGCCTATCCAGATATTATGTTGTTTGTCTTTCAGTAAAGAATATGAAGCATGAGGCGGGAGATTAAGTTTTATAATTTTGTTGTTACTTAATTTGTAAGTTCCATTATCGCTGGCGATCCAGATGCCTTTGTAATCATCTTCGATCACCGAAAAAACAGAATTACCTATTGAGTCATTATTATAATTATAATTTTTTAGGGTGTTTCCTTTTATTTTATACAACCCGTTGCCAAGGGTTGCAATCCAGAGATTTTTTTCTGAATCAATAAGTATGTCATGGATTCGGCTCTTAATTATCTCATTACCCGGAAGTGTTAGTTGGTGAATTTTATCATCCTTCGATAGAACGCTAATGCTTCCGCCCTGATGTCCAAAATAAATAGTTCCATCTGTATCTTTAAAGGAGCAGGATACGGTATTCTCAGCAAGGCCATCTTTTTTTGTATACAAAGAAAAACTAATACCGTTGAATTTGTTAAGCCCGGCTTCTGTTCCCAGCCACATATACCCCTTGTCATCCTGAACTATTGTTTGTACCGATGATTGAACTAATCCGTTTTCTATGGCATAATTCTTAAAATTATATTTTTGCGAGAACAAGCTGTTCGCAAAAAATGAAAAGAGGAATAAGGACTTAAAAAATGTTACAAATGTTCTCACGCCTTAAGTAAAAGTTAAGTATTCAAATATAAGCTTATTCATATTCAAAAAAAACGCGCTCAGGTTTTACGGAGGGCGTTAAAAAATGGATAAGTATTCTATCTTACGATTACAACCTTAGAGACAATTTTTGCAAAGGGTTTACCATCTTCGTTTGTTTGTTCTATACCAAATAGGTAAATGCCGTTCATTAGGCTCATTGAATTGATCCTGATCACGGAGTGTCCTTTTTGTAATTCAAACGGCTGCAGGGATTTTATTTTCTTTCCTCTTATATCGAAGAAATGGAAACTGATTTCATCACCCTTTGCTGTGTTTTGAGCGTAATTGTCAATCTCAATATCCAAATGATCAGATGCAGGGTTGGGATATACTTTTGAAATCGAAATGCCCTGACCCTCTTTTCCAGAAGAAGGAACAGTCGCATAAATATTTGTTGTAAGTGATATTAAGTTAGAATCAACATAAACTCCAACGTTTAAATACGTTGAATCAGTAGCAGATATAGTAAATGTTGTTGTTGGGAAGGAAAGATCTAGTGGAACCCCGGTAACATTCGCAAGTAATTGATATGTTCCTGGTCCAAGGTTTTTGAATTCGAATTTACCTTCATTTGGTCCACTGGTTGTATCAGAAGTTGTCATTTGCACAACCCCTCCTGGACTTTTATTTAATCCCACGCTAATACCTTTTACCGGTTGTCCTGCACTCATCATTTTTCCATAATTTTGACCTTCAACAACAATCCCAGCAATTCTTCCAATGCCGGAAGCCGGAGGTACATATTCCCTAACACATATGTTCAATGAGTTTGAATCGGCAGTGTGGCTATATATGTGCGCCGCTCTCCAGTCAATGGTATCACCATAGTACGTTAAAGCAGCATCGGGATACAGGCTTGTTGATGCATCAGCAAGCAAATAATAATCTCCTTGGTCAACATAACCAAACGAATAACTACCATTCGCATTTATTGTAGCCGTACCAACCGTTGGCATTGCAACACTATTGGTAGGATCATACTTTATAAGAAAAACACTGCCTGCTTTTGTTGTATCTATGTAATTGTTTATGTAGATCATGCCGGCTAATGTGTTTTGAACATGAACCGTAACCGAATCAATTGTTTCACAAAGATTTTTATTTCTGACCGTCAGAAAATAAGTTGTGGTTACACTTGGTGTTGCAATTGGATGGGGAATTAAGCTGTCATCCAAACCATAGAGTGGCGACCAGAAGCCATGTACATTATCAATCACACCTGTAAAAAGCGGATTGCCCCCAAGAATAGTGCTGCTACCTAAAACCATACTTCTGTCGGCTCCAGCATCTACAGTTAACTTATCAATTATTTTTAACAATGCATTTGACCTACTATCATATACATCATCAAAAAAGGCGCTGTCTGAAAGTCCGCAGGCATTGGTGGCTTTTAAATACATTTTATCATCATAGTCGTCTGGTAAATTATATGCATGTTTTGCAATTGTGGAATTAGATGTGAATCCATCACCAAAATTCCAAATGTAATTTGAATAGCCGGTATGTCCGGGAGTAAATGTTATGGTGTCGCCTATGCAGGTAGTAAAATTGGAAGAAGAAAAATTTATTGTTGGTTTGGTGTATGCGGAAACATTTACATTAAAAGTAGAAGTATCAGATACTCCGCACCCGTTCCACGAAATTAAACTTACGATATAAACAGCGGGACTATTGTAACTATGTATAGGTTCGGAGAGGCTGCTTGAAGTTCCGTCGCCGAATTCCCAGTTATATGTAAGGGGATAGGATCCGTTGGTCCAGATATATCTAAAGGTTAAAGAATCGCCATAACAAACAGAATCCATTGGACTTGTTGAAATGGAGAGCTGAGAGTGCAGGCTTGGGGCTACATGCACTGGATCCAGCGGATACATCTGACTATATCCACAGCCGTTTGTGGTTTTTAGTGTCGGAGAATAAACCCCTTCAACTGTATAACTATGTGTGGCAGTTGCAATAAAAGAACTATCGCCGTCACCAAAGAACCAAAGAACCGATAGCCTTGTGGTATCATAATTTTGAACGATAAATTGTACAGGTGTGTTTTTACAGGTACTGTCAATTACATTAAGAAAATAGTAGTCAGTAGGTTGTAACATTGGACCGGTAAATGATCCGGACACATCAATAGTTGCAATTGTAAAATTTGAAACATCACCGCAATTATTTTTTGCAGATAGGGTAGGTGTATAAATATTGGCAGTATAACTATGAATAGGTGAATTGGTGTTTGAACTATCTATGATCCCATCTCCAAAATTCCAGTAAAATTTATAATTAACATATTTAGTTTCGGTGTTGTATAAATAAAATGGTATATCAGCGCCAGGGCATGCAACAGTGTCATCCAGATTAACCAATCCAAAATCACTAAATAAAATTGAAGGTGCGCCAATAGTATTACTAACGTGGATAGAGCTTGTTATGGCAGTATCTTTAAGACCGCAATTGTTAGTAATAACGAACATTGGATGAAATACAGTTGAGGTGTTATAAATATGCACCGGATCTCTGTAAGCAGAACTATCTCCATCATCAAAATACCATAAGTAGGTATGATCTGGATAATCACCATCGCTAAAATTAAAATGCACCTTGCTTCCCGGACAGATCAATGTGTCGTACTCTGAAACACTTGCATCACCTGGTTGAAGAAAGGGGTAGGTGGAATTGTTAACAATTATTGATGAGAATATGGTATCGCTGCCACAGGGCTTATATAATATAAGCTTTATGTTTTTAGTTCCTATGCTAGTGTATTTATGCGTGGTGATTTTTTGAGTAGAAAAGGTTCCATCTCCAAAATTCCATCTATAAGAAGATGCTATAGCATCATAAGGTGAAAATTCTACTGTTGTGTTGCGGCATACAGAGGCTGGCAGCGGGGTTATTGTGCCAACTGCAGTATCCAAAATAAAAATATCTTTTTCAAAAATATTTCCGCCAGAAGGGTTTGTACAGGCGGCATCTTGGTAAGCGGTTAAAGTGCAGCGCACAGCGCCGGTTATAGATGTGTTATAAGTGTGTGTTGCAAATTTTGAGCTTCCCCCGGCTGTGCCTCCATCACCAAAAGTCCAATTAAAACAAGAATCGTTGGATCCTGTAATTGAAAATGTAACAGTGCCGCCAATACAAATAGTATCGGTGGATGATATTAAACTCTGAGAAAATATATTTTGCGAATAAATAAAAAATGAGAACAATAATAGTGAAGTGATAATTTTTTTCATGGGTTTTATTTAGTGCAATTACAATTTTTGGTGAATACAATAAAATCAAAAAAATGCCCCTGGTTTTTTAAACCAGGGGACATTAAAATCGAAAGAAGATACTCTATTTAACTATAACCACCTTCGATACTATATTAACAAAATTTCTTCCCTCATCATCTGTTTGCTCTATGCCCAGCATATAAATACCATTCATAAGGCCGCTGGTGTTTATCCTGATCACCGAATGCCCTCTTTGCAATTCAAGTGGATTTAGCGACTCAATCTTCTTTCCTCTTATATCATAGAAATGAAAACTGATTTCGTTACCTCGTGTTTTGTTTTGAGTGTAATTGTCAATCTCAATATCCAAATGGTCAGATGCAGGGTTAGGATATACTTTCGAAACCAATATTTCTTGGCCATCAGTTTTTAGAGAAGGCACGCTTGCATAAATATTTGCATTAAGAGAAATTAAATTTGAATCAACGTATATTCCAACATTTAAATCTGTTGAATCAGTTACAGAGATAGTAAACGTTGTTGTTGGAAAAGAAAGATCTAAGGGAACTCCGGTGACATTCGCGAATAATTTGTAAAAGCCAGGAGCTAGATTGTCGAATTCGAATTTACCTTCATTTGGTCCGCTGGTTGTGTCGGAAGTAGTCATTTGCACAACACCGTCTGGGCTTTTGTTTAGTCCTACACTAATACCTTTTACCGGTTGTCCAGCACTCATCATTTTCCCATAATTCTGTCCTTCCATCACAATCCCTGCAATTCTTCCAATGCCGGATGCAGGAGGTGTATATTCCTTAACATTGATGTTCACGGAATTTGAATCGGCCATATGGCTAAATACATGCGCAGCACTCCAGTCAACAGTATCGCCATAATACGTTAAAGCAGCATCGGGATACATGCTTGTTGATGCATCAGCAAGTAAATAATAATCTCCTTGGTCAACATAACCAAACGAATAACTACCATTCGCATTTATTGTAGCCGTACCAACCGTTGGCATTAAAACATTATTAGTGGGATCATATTGTATAAGAAAAACACGACCTGCTTTTACAGTATCATTATAATTGTTTCTGTAGATCATCCCGCCTAATGAGTTTTGAACGATAACCGTTACAGAATCTCCTGTTACACAACCGGGGTTCGTACAAGCAAAACCTGTTAGTACAGGATTAAGATAATATGTTGTAGTTACACTCGGGCTCGCAACTGGTCGTCTTGAATTTGGATCATCTAATCCCGTAGCAGGCGACCAGCCATATGTCCATGTACATGAAGACAGGTAGCCGCTGTTTACGCTCCCAGTTAGGATAACAGAAGCGCCTCCAGAAATTTTTATTACATCGTCTCCGGCGTCAGCAGCGTAAGTGTCATACTTTTGTGCGTATGGTTGATTTGGAATTTGATGTGAAGTTTGCCCGCATCTATTTTCTACCATAAGCATGGGGTAATATATGTTAGCCGACTGATAAAAGTGGTTAGGTGCTGCTGATGTAGAAGTATCCCCATCATCAAAATTCCAATAGTATTTGAAAAAATTAAATTGTGTAGAAAAGCTAATAGTATCATCACAGCTAAATGCAGGGTCATAATAAAACGATCCGGCAGCTGGTGGTGGTCCACCACTGTTCACTACTGTTATTGGGTAAGGGTAATATATGGTATCCCTAGTACCACATAGATTTTCAACAGCTACAGAAACAGTATAAGTTCCGGGTAAAGCATAGTAATGTGTCACTGAGATTGCAGAATCTGCTGTTCCTCCATCACCGAAATCCCAATCAAAAGTCATTGGAGTGCCTGACGGATAATCAAGGTATAAAACAACAGGGTCGTCGATACAAACAGTGTCATTAACCAAAGTTGATGTGTATATATAAATTGGGAGGGTAGGAGAAATAGGCAATGAAGAACTAATAAATATCGGGTTCATAGTAGTATAATCAAAATATTTACCACATCCGTTGAAAACTCTTATAAAAGGATTAAATGTTTCATTTGCCAGCGCTGAAGTGTATACATGTACAGGGTTGGCTAGCGTGGAACTGTCACCGTCGCCAAAATACCATTTCCAAGTATACTGTGGGTGATTAGAAGTATTATAATAAAAGTTAACAGATGAGCCGGAACAAATAGGTGCAGATTCAGAATGATATGCATCTCCCCCAAACAGTGATGGTGTTAATGTGTCTCTAATTTCAATAGGTATTGGAAATACACCGGAGGATGAATTTCCGCATCCATTAGTAACGGTAAGCGTAGGTGAATAAGGTCCAGTTGCAGCATAACTATGAGCAGGATCTTTTTGCGAGGAAGTTCCTCCATCACCAAAATTCCAATAATAACTATATCTTTCGATAGGGAAAGGTGAATTATTTAGCGTGCATTTAATTGAAGTAAAAGGGCACTCAAGATAAGTGTTGGGATAAACGACTGATAAATTACCGGAGTATAAAGATGGTGAAACTGCCAATCCATTGGTAACGTGTATGGCAACAATTCCATAGTAATTATTAAATTCTATAGTATCTGTGTTTCCGCATCCGTTCCAAACTACAACGGTAGGGTAAAAATACCCGGTATCTGTATATGAGTGGTAAACATTTTGGTTGGCGGAACTATCTCCATCACCAAAATAAATTCTGAAATCTGAATAATCGGTGTTGTATGCGCCATTAAAATAAAATTGAAGCGGTGTGTTTGGACATAACACGGAGTCATTTGAGTTATATAAATAGAAATCACTCGAGTAGGTTATCGGTTTCAGGGTATCTGTTATATCTATATATCTATATACCGTGTCATTCCCACAAGGCCTGAAGAAAATAGCTTGAATAGTTTTTGTGCCAACAGGGAGGGAAAATTCGTGAGTGGGGCTTTGTTCTGTTGAAGTGGTTCCATCACCAAAATCCCAGTGGTAGCCGGCGAGATTATAAGGCATATTAAAGCTTATGGGCGAATTAGGGCAGGTAGATAAAGGATATACATTTACATATGCAGCGGCAGTGTCCACAACATAAATATCCTTGGAGTAAGGGCCACCTATGGGATTGGAACAGTTTGTTGAACCGCCTGAATGATCCGTTACCTCAACGGAGTATTGTCCCGTATAATTAAATGTATATGAAACAACAGTATCTTCTCCATCGACAGTAGTGCCGTAGTCTGTGAAATGCCATTTTTGACATTGCCCACTGCTACCCGTTAATGTAAATGTTACAAGCTGTCCAAGACAAATGGTGTCCGGAGAATCTGAGATAATTGTTTGGGCTTTCGAAATTTGAATAGTTAGAAAGAGTGCAAAAAATAAAAGAGCAGTAATTCTTTTGATCATGGTGGTGAAGTTATGAATGTTAGGGTGTTTTTTCCGAGTGCAAATATACTCAATAATAGGCCTTGTGACCAATAATACCGGCTTATTCTGTTAACGCGTATTGAACAATATTGGCCCCCATTTGTAATGCTTTTTTGTGGGCTTCCGGAGAATCTTTATGTACATCGTAATCTTCCCATCCATCCCCCAAATCGCATTCTACGCTATAAAAACAAACTAATTTTCCCTCATAAATTAACCCATAGCCTTTCGGAGGATTGTTATCATGTTCGTGAATTTTTGGCAATCCGTTAGAGAAATCGTATTTCTGGTGATAAATGGGATGAGAAAAAGGCAGTTCAACAAAATCAAGCTCGGGAAAAACTTTTTTCATTTGTGGTCTTATAAACTTATCAAGACCATAGTTATCATCAATATGCAAAAAACCTCCGGCCAATAAATATTTTCTTAAGTTTTCAGTTTCCTGTGCCGAAAAAAGTATGTTGCCGTGCCCGGTAATGTGAATAAATGGATAATTAAAAATATCTGGACTTCCCACTTCAACAGTTGCCTGTTCAGGATTTATATTGGTTTTTAGATTGTCGTTACAAAATTTAATAAGATTGGGCAATGATGTTTCAAGATTTGCATACCAATCGCCGCCACCATTGTATTTAAGTAATGCTATTTGATAGGAATAGTCCTGAGTTGTAAACGAGAGAAACGAAACCGAGAAAACAAATAAAAGAAGTGTTTTTTTCACAAATTAAAGATACAAAATTCAGGTAAGGAAATTGTTAAGCGCACTTTATTTTCATCCCTACGCGGAGTGTGGCAGACATGCGGATGTTATTTATTTTGCAAAGCTTTTGAGGAGTTGTTCCATGTCGTTTTGCGATGGCGTATAACGTATCGCCTTTACGAACAGTGTAGTATTTTGATTTTGCCGATTTTGTATTTGTTTTTTTTGCTTCTATTTTTGCGGAAAATTCAAAACTTTTGGAGTCAATGACCAGCGTGTTACTTAATAACTGGTTTTTTTCAAATGAAATAAGATCATTGGGGTTTATGGGAAGGCCTTTGTACCTTACTTCAAAATGCAAATGACTTCCGTACGAATGGCCCGTGTTTCCGCCCAATCCTATCAGTTGTCCAGGCTCTACATATTGGTTAGCGCTCACTTTTAACTTTGAAAGATGCGCGTAAAAAGTTTCTAACCCATTGCTGTGCCTGATAATCACAACATTTCCGAAAGTTTTGTTTCTCTTGGCAATCCTCACCATTCCTCCGAATGCGGCAACAACAGAGTCGCCTGTTTCAAGGTTTATATCAACTCCATAATGTGGTCTTCCCTTTCTTGCACCAAAATTAGAACTTATTTCGCCGCAAAAGGGCGGTACATAACCACAATTGTATTCATCAACCAGGTTGATAACAGACGTGTCTTTCAAGGAGCCCTGTCCAAATTCATAAGGATGAATAGTTAGCGTGTCCCATTGACAGTAAAGTTCAAAAGCCGGAAACATTAAGGTTGAATCGTATTCCGATAACAAATGCTGTACCTGGTTAAGGACGGAAACAGTATCGGAATTATTGGTTTTTATTCCGCGTGAAAATGCCGCATTACTCACGAGCAACACGTAAAAAAGCAGGATATATACAATACGCCTTATCACGGAGGTTGCAAATATGAAAAAAAAAGATGAGAAACGAACTTTTTTAACAAATGTTAACACCTTTTTTGTTAACATGCGTTTCTTAATAATGTTGTTGATTTATCAGGTAAACACCATAAAACATTTTATGCCCCTTTCAAATATGCATTTCACCGCCTGTCAACATTCTGCAAATCGTCTTTTAAATAGAATTATATTTACAGCCGATATCCCCGTATATGGCGCGAATTTATTCCTTCGTTGGTTTTTTTATTCTTACGCAGTCATTCGTTTTCAGTAATAACGATACTTGTAAGTTTTTTATTGACCTCAATAAATTTCAGGATCAAAAGCTGGAGGTTGTATTTTCTCTGCCCGAAATTAAATCGGACACCATCGTGTATCGCCTTCCTACAACAGTTCCAGGCACATACGAGATACTTAATTTCGGACGTTTCGTTTCGGAATTTAAGGCAATAAACAAAGATGGAAGTTTATTCAAAGTTGATTCTATTGACGTAAATAGCTGGAGGATAAGTAATGCAAAAAGGCTGGATAAAATAGTTTACATGGTTGAGGATACCTGGCATTCAAAAAAACAAGGCGTCATCTTTGAACCGGCCGGAACAAATATTGAACCTCAGAAAAACATTGTATTAAATACTTTCGGGTTCGTTGGATATATTGATGGATTAAAATCTTTGCCCATAGCGCTTAGTGTTAATCACTCTAAATTTTTTTTCGGATCAACGGCAATGACAGACTTAAACGCAAGCGATACGAGTGATGTCTTTATTACTCCCGACTATATTCGCTTGGCCGATTCACCAATTATGTATTGCGAACCCGACACCAGCATTCTTCATATTGGAAGTGCCGAGGTATTGGTTTCGGTTTATTCTCAAAATAAAAAAGTCTCATCGCATTTTATTTCAGAAAAAATTGAAGAGATATTAAACGCGCAAAAAAATTACCTTGGCGGTGAGCTGCCAATTAAAAAGTACGCGTTCATTATTTATCTTTTTGCAGGCAACAGCAATTCGGGAAGCACAGGAGCGTTGGAACATTCTTATTCTTCATTCTATTACCTGGAAGAAATATCGCCCGATGATATTGTGCAGAATATAAGAGATGTTGCAGCGCATGAATTTTTTCACATTGTTACGCCACTGGGAATTCACAGTCGTGAGATCGGTAATTTTGATTATGCAAATCCGCAAATGTCAGAGCACTTATGGTTGTACGAAGGTGTTACAGAATATTTTGCAGGGAATGTCCAGGTTCGAAATAAAATAATATCAAATGAAAAATACCTTAATATAATAAAAGGGAAACTGGAAAATGCAGAAAGATATAACGATACACTTCCCTTTACAACAATGAGTAAGTTTTGCCTGGATAAATATAAAGATGAATATGCCAATGTGTATGAAAAAGGAGCACTTATAGGAATGTGCCTGGATGTAAAATTATTATCCTGTACCAATGGAAAATATGCATTGAACCAATTAATGATGGATCTTTTTAAAAAGTATGGGCCTGATAAATCTTTTAGTGATGATGAGTTGATTGATACAATAGTAAAAATGACCTGCCCATCATTGAAGGATTTTTTTGAGAAATATATCAATGGCCCGCAGCCTTTGCCAATAGAAGAGGTGTTGGCGGAGGTTGGTATTAATTACGAGCCTCGGAAAAAAGTGTTTGTTACAAAGGTTTTAGGCGGGGCCCAGTTGGGTTTTGATCCGGATAAAGAAAAGTTTTTTATTTATGAGCTTACCAGTTCTGCAAAAAAAATAGGATTTAAAGTGAATGATGAATTAGTTTTAATAAATAAAACGCCGCCATTGTTAAGTAATGTTTCGGCACTAATTAAAAATGAAAGAGATTTGAGTATTCCGTCAATTGATATCAATGTTGTCATATTTCGGAAAAATATCTTTGGCAAAAAAAAAGAAAGGATGTTGTCATACAGTGCAACAGGTGAAATACAGGAGCAAAAGTTTTTGTCGCTCAATAATAATTGTTCGGATGCACAAATGCGGTTACGAAATGCTTGGCTGGGAAAAAACTAATTCGACAATGAATGAATAAGCGTCGCTTATATTGGATATTTCAGGTTACAGGCTGGACAATATTTGTGCTGTTAAATGGATTTTTATTTCAGCTGCAGGGTACACTCACTACGAAAATTGTTTGGAGTTTAATTTCTTTTATGATCCTGGGGATTTTTACTACGCACGCCTATAGGTGGCTTATTGTAAAACAGGAATGGCTTTCTCTTAAAACAATTCGTATCATTCCACGGGTGTTGCTTGCTGCGCTCATCCTTTCGTTTGTTTTGCACTACTCCCATTTGTTGATGGAGTACTTGCTTGGGGTAATACCTCAGAATGAAGAAGGCGCATTTAAAATAGAAAATGCTTTTGCCGATCTGATAAATATCGCTTTTATATTTATTTTCTGGTCATTGATATACTTCTTGTTTCATTACATTCAAAATTACCGCCGTGTTGAAATTGAAAATTTAAAATGGCAGGCATCAATAAATGAGATAGAATTGAATAAATTAAAATCACAGCTTAATCCTCATTTCATTTTTAATGCCATGAATAGTATAAGGGCATTGATCGATGAAAATCCTGAAAAGGCAAAAAATGCTGTAACACATCTCTCGACCATTTTGAGAAACACATTGCAGATGGGAAAGAAAAAACTAATTTCTTTCAATGAAGAGTTGTCAGTTGTAAAAGATTACATCGATCTGGAGTCGGTACGTTATGAAGAAAGGCTAAAGGTGAAAATGGAAATTGATCCAGGTTGTAATGCGTTTAGCGTTCCTCCATTAATGATTCAAACGTTGGTGGAAAATGCAATCAAACATGGTATATCTAAACTTACGAATGGAGGAAGCTTGGAACTTCTGGCATGGGTGGCAGGATCGGAATTATTTGTTACAATTAAAAATGATGGTACGTTAGAAGAAAAAGATGATGATGTAAAAGGCTTTGGATTAAAAAACACGCGCCAGAGACTGGAGTTATTATATGGAGATAAGGCCGATTTTCAAATCAGTAATTCAAATGGTTTTGTAATCAGTGAGTTGAGAATTCCCAAATCAGTTCTGTAAATTTGTATTTAATGAAGGCACTAATAATTGATGATGAACGTTTAGCCCGCCAGGAGCTGCGTTCGCTTTTAAAGGATCATAAAGAAATAGAAATTGTTGATGAATGCGCCAATGCACAGGAGGCGCTTGCTGCGATTGAAAAACATGCTCCGGACTTATTGTTTCTTGATATACAAATGCCTGGTAAAAGCGGATTTGAATTGTTGAAAGAAATTGAGAAGCTGCCGCAGGTAATTTTTATTACGGCCTATGATGATTATGCCATAAAAGCATTTGAAGTAAATGCGCTCGACTATTTATTAAAGCCGGTGCAGCCAAATCGTCTGGCAGATGCAATTGATAAAGCTCTAAAAGCTGAAACGGTTTATACTGTTCCTGAAAATAGTTCTACTGCGATGATCGCTGATGACGACCAGGTGTTTGTAAAGGATGGGGAAAAATGTTGGTTTGTAAAACTTTCTGAAATAAGATTGTTTGAATCGGAAGGAAATTATGCGCGCGTGTATTTTAAAAATAACCGTCCGCTTATTTTGCGTTCGCTCAATAGTCTTGACGAGCGTTTGAATCCCAAAACATTTTATCGTGCCAATCGCAAACATATTATCAATCTTAAATGGGTTGATACTATCGAGAACTGGTTTAGCGGCGGATTAAAAGTTAAATTGAAAGAGGGTGGGGAAGAGATAGAAATTTCGCGCAGACAAGCAGCAAGATTAAAAGAGATGATGAGTTTATGAAAGAAAAGTTCCATGATTTCATGGAACTTTTCTTTTGTGCAATCCCAATTCTATTTTGCAATGATCAGTTTTTTACTCGAAGAGTTGTTCTCTCCTTCTATGATCAAATAATATACCCCTGCAGGATAATCGTTAACGTAAATGGTTACGGTTTCCATTGCTGATAAACCTCCCTCAAGTTCCGCGACAAAGGCTCCAAGCGCATTGTACAGTTTTATGTTTTTTATATTTTCCTCCGAAGTATTTACCATATTGAGAACATCAGAGGAAGGGTTAGGATAAATATTTACAAGATCCGCGCCGTTTCCTCCTAACATCTTTTGAGAATCAATCTCGGTTTCATCTTCTTCGTCATTAAAATAATATTCGTCTTCACCGTATTTGCAGGTGTTTAGGTATACGGTGTCAGATATTGTACATCCGGTTTTGGTGGTTGTTTTTACCCAATACATTCCTGGTGATAAAACTTTGATTGATGGAGTTTTTGCGCCGGTTGACCATAAGTACGATACCGAATTTTTACATTTTCCATTTAATGATATGCCATTGTTATTGCATATACCCCTGTCCGATCCTAAATCCGGATATGGATTGATTGTGAGCCAACTTTGGGCAGCGAGGAATTTTTCTTTTAAAGTATCTCCTGAAGAAGAAACAACATACCCCCAACTATTAAACAATTTCATTTTGGCTATTCTCATGTCCTCTGTTGTATCCTGGTGCCATAGAGTTATCATTTTTTCTGTTCCGGGTAATAAAAAATCAGATAAGTAATGTGGTCCTGAAACATCATTGTATTCTTTATTGATCGCGTACATTCCGGCCAATGTCTGAAGAAAATCGCAACCCCATCTTTCGGTGAGTCCTTTAACATTAGGTGCTTTTGCTTTCATCATTTGCAGCCACACATATCCATCCCAGGCGGGCATTTTACCTCTGAATTGATCAAGCTCAATAACTTTTGCGCCGGTTTTAATAGCGAGGTCAAATTCAGTATTCCACCACGCAATATGTTTGGGGTTTTGTGAGTTAAATATTTCGTAATAGCTAGTGTCCCAATCATACATTACCGTACCGGCGCGGCCCCAACACAAGCCAAATTCGCGGGTTGCCGATGGAATTAGTCTTAATGAATCAGGGGCGTCTCCCATTTTGTGTCCATAAGAGTGGGGGAACTTTTTCTTGTCTCCTTCCATCCAATGAGAAAAAGACTTTGGAGGGTAATTAAGCTGGGTATTGTGCCAATGAGTACCTGTAGGTCTTACCAGGATTATTCTTTTGTAATTTAAGTCATCACATATTTTTATCATTTTGTGTGCTAAAGGACCATAGCCAAAAGAATCAGGTCGCAATTTAAATTTTGGATTTATGGTGGCATTTGAAAATCCATAGGGATTAGTTTTGCTGCAGAATTCATCGTAACTAAAGGCCACATCAATAACGGGCCGTCTGTCGGTTTTGTATTGTACTGCTCCATATTTGTTTCTGAAATAGTCCTTGTACGGCTGCAATCCGCCTTGCCAACTCTCACATGGATTTGCATTGGTAATTACACGTAAACACAAAGTATAAGTTCTTGTTTCGCCCGGAGCAAGGTCGCTGTTTACTGAGTATTTTGCTGGGTCGGTTTCGTATTGGTCGTATTTATCCTGTAAACAGGCATTCAATTTAAAAACCGCTGTCCAATTTTTGCCGCCGCCATTGTATTTTTTATTGCTAAAGCTCTGGAGCATTTGATATGTGTTGTGCTTATAATCAAGTATAGGATAAAGCATACTTATGCAAATGGTGTACTTGCCTCCATTTATAGTCATTACCGGAGAAAATAAATTTCTTGGATAGTATGCACGATAAGCAGTATATGTTTTTGTATTATTATGATGGTTGTACTCAAGCTCTTCACCTTCATTCTCAAAAGATCTTGCTTTTACAATGCTATCAAAACGAATTCCGCCTATCTCAATATTTCCTAATGTAACAGTTTCGTTTGTATTATTAGTAAACGTATATGTTAGGTTACATCCGTTTGCTACTGTTTGTGTTTTAATAGAGGGAAATCCAACGTAAGAGCTTTTGTAATGTTCCTCTATCGAGAATTTTTCCCAAAGCGGTTGACCACTTGGAGAAATAATGGTGTCGTTGTTAGCTGTATTAATAACAGTAAGCATGTTATTACTAACCGCCACTTTTACATTGGCAGTTTGAGCAACACCAAAATAACTAATCATGGAAAAAAGAATCACACATAGTTTTCGTTTCATAGGGCTTATTTTTTGTCTTTTGATAAATCTATCTACGAAGGTTAAAAATGCCTATTTCAGATATTTTTTTTATAAGAAAGAGAAATGCGTAAAAAGTATTATAAAAAGCCATTTTAATTAGTATTTTGATGTTTTATTTTAAGGAAGGGATGTTCGAAATTTTAGACATTATTTAGTGCACTAGTTCACATATTCAGTTTTTTAATAGGTATTAATAGTCGTAACTTTAAAGTATGAGGTCGTGTTTTTTTTTAGCCACTCTTTTGATTTTATATGCGGGTTGTACTTCCGAAAAAGCAACTCCTGATTACAATAAATATCCCGATGATATAGGTGAATTGATGGTTACAAAATGTGCTGTAAGCGGTTGCCATGATCCGCAAAGTAAGGATGCTGCTTCAGGGCTCGCATTAGACAGCTGGGAAAATTTATTTAAAGGAAACAGGGGAGGGGCCGTAGTAATTCCTTATCGGCCCGATCAAAGTATACTTCATTTTAGTGTGAATACATTTTTAGATCTGGGCCCCATGTTGGAGCCTACTATGCCGGTGAATAAAGCCCCTCTTTCATTAAAAGAAGTTCAACTCATTCGTGAATGGATATTAAATGGCGCGCCTAATAGAGATGGGGATGTGAAATTTTCTGACAACCCGAACAGAAGAAAATATTATGTTGCTAACCAGGGATGTGATCTTGTAACCGTGTTCGATGCTGAGAGTCGTTTACAGATGAGGTGTGTTGATGTTGGTAAAAGTCCATCAACTGAATCGCCTCATATGGTAAGGGTTTCGCCCGATGGAAAATTCTGGTACGTGATTTTTTTAAATGGATCTGTTATGCAGAAGTACAGTACTGCCGATGATCGTTTTGTTGGTGAAATAACAATTGGTACTGGGAGTTGGAATACAATGGCCATGACAAGCGATTCAAAGTATGCGTTTGTAGTAGATTGGAATACCAGCAGTACCGGAAAAATTGTTTATGTAAACCTGGAAACATTGTCTTTGCTGGATACGTGGAACAGCGGAAGTTTTATTCAAACACATGGATCAGCTGTTGGCCCTACCGATGATACATTATATGTAACCAGCCAGTATAGCAATTTCATTTATAAAATACCGGTGAGTGATCCGGGTTCAATGGAAATGATAAGTTTACAGCCGGGATTTCCTCCAAGTAATAATCCTGCGGTGCATCTCGATCCGCATGAGATCGCATTTTCACCCGACGGTTCTAAATATTATGTTACCTGCCAGGCATCTAACGAAGTGCGTGTAATGCAAACCAATGGTGACGCGTTGCTGGCAATAATTCCAACCGGAATTTATCCTGTTGAAATGAGTTTTTCACAAACAAGTAATTATATGTTTGTCACCTGTATGGAAGATACTTTACTGTTCCCGGGTAAAAGAGGTGCTGTTACTATAATAAATTATTTAACAGATATGGTTTATAGTAATGTGTTTACCGGTTATCAGCCGCATGGAGTTATTGTGGATGACGTTACAAAAAAAGTATATGTAACCAATCGTAATATTATGTCGGGCGGACCTGCACCGCATCATTCGTCTGCATGTGTAGGTAGAAACGGTTATGTTACAGCTATAGATATGGCTACGATGCAGCCTGTTCCCGGCTTTAAAGTGGAGGTTTCGGTTGATCCGTATTCAGTCGCGATAAGAAAATAAAATGGAAAAGAAGTATAAAATATTATTTGACGGCGAGTGCAATTTGTGCAATACTTCCGTAAATTTTATTATGAAGAGGGATAAGAAAAAAGAATTCGCTTATGTTCCTATTCAGAATGTTAATGATATCGAACTTCCTGAAGAGGCCGTAAGAGTGGCTAAAGAACTGAATACAATTTTATTGGTAGAGGATAAAAAGGTTTATTCACATTCAACGGCTATCCTTCGCGTTTGTAAACATCTTGGTGGTATTAGTTCTTTGCTTTATGCTTTTATAATTGTTCCCAAATTTATCCGTGATGGAATGTACCGTTTTGTCGCCCGTAACCGTTATAAATGGTTTGGAAAAAAAGAGGTGTGTGATATTCCGTAATTACACAATGCCAAAAATATTTCTACTATTTCTTTTTGTTTTTTTTGCTAATGCAATTCTTCAGGCGCAATCTCATTCTAAGAAGGAAAATGTACAAATTGTGAGTGCAGAAATCGTTAAGGATACAATATTGATCTGGTCAACAATAAATGAGCCCGCAGATACTACAATTATATTTAATATTGAACAATTTCGTTGGAACAAATGGGTTAAGGTAAATAGTTTTAATTCTCAAAAAAAAGACGGCAACTACTCATGTGTAGTTTCGCATCATCCCGGTAAAAACAAATATAGAATCTCAAGCGCCTTAGCTATATACTCTATGATTGTTGAGTATATAGTGCATGATAATTCTCAACCAATGGGGCCGCTTAAAGTAGGTAACTATCTTGAACTGGAGAAAGAAGAGGCTTTCGAAATTTATGATCAAAATGGAGAAGTTAAACTAAAAGGTACAGCAAAGAAAATAGATGCTTCTAAATTGCCTAAAGGAGTTTATTATATGAATACGAGCAGCCGTACTTCTGAATTTATTAAAAAATAATTTTATTTTTTTGAGAATGAAATTGTCTTCTTCTCATAATTAATCACAGCATTAAACTTTTTCATAAACTCACTTCCCAAAACACCATCAATAGGTTTTTTGCCAATTGAAGCATATGATTTATTTACGTGTGAAAGATCAAGCAGACCTATCCTGTAATTTTTAACTTCCAGTTTTCCGACTGCGAATTTTTTTAATACCACTTCATAAGCTTTCATGTTGCTTGTCCCCAGGCCGGTGGCATCTTGTTTGTTCTCGTCAATCTTTGCATCCTCCGCGATCTTCTCAAATCTTCCTTTGTCAAATACAGTGAGTGATGCACCCGTATCTATCAAAAGATGTATTTTTTTTCCATTCATATGTGCCGCAATGCTAAGGTGATATCCTCGGCCTTGCAGGTTAAGTAATTTAAAGGAAACAATTGTTTTCATTTTTTCTGCCGTAAAAAAATCAGTCTTAGAGGTTGTTGTAACCATAAAATTAGACAAATAAAATATTACCTACCAATTTTACATTTTTCATTTGTAACGATGTTTATTCGGGAGGTATGATTTTTGCAGCCATAATTATGATAAATGTTCTGGTTACTCATGAAAACAAAATTTGGGACAACAACATTATCGAAAAAGTACCTGCTGCTTATTATTCTGCTGCTTTCAATTATACGCCTTCCTGCAAATAATCCTGATTCGCTTTTTTCTTCACTTGATACGATGAATATCTATAGAAAAATTATGAAAGTTGCGTATAAACGTAAAGTAACAAGGTTATTGTATGGTGGCATTTTTGTGGACCCGCGTTCTCCCAGGTATGTGAAACCATTGGTGCATAAGCAAAAGGAAGAAGACCCTAATTTGAATTTTTCAGGAAAAATAATCAGAAATATCATTATTGAAGTGTACGATCCTTTTGGGTATAATATAAATGATTCTATACAAACTGAGTTAAACACTCTTCAAAAACTGGGGAATAAATACCACATAACTACAAGGTCACGGATAATTAAAAATATTTTATTATTTAAGCAGAACGAAATTTTAGAACCAATAAAAATAAGTGAATCGGAAAGGTTAATACGTGCAGCCGGTTATGTGACTGATGCGCGTATTGTTGTTGAAAACAAGTACGCGAATGATCCGGATAGTGTTGATGTAAGGGTGATAGTGCATGATAAATGGAACCTGGACGTTCCTGCTTCAATTGGCACTACCAGCTGGAGTTTTAAACTTAGAGATAGAAATCTTTTTGGGTCGGGGCAGCGGTTTGAGCAGTATGTTAAATATAATATTCACGGAGATTATCAATTCTCGGGCCGATATGACATCTCTAATATTTCCAATACTTTTATTTCATCTTCCGTTTTTTATACTACGCAAAAAAACCTGACTCAAACAGGTTTTTCATTTGACAAACCTTTTTATTCAACTTTGGCAAAATGGGCATGGGGAGTAGCGGCTGTAAAAACATGGAACACATATATGTATACCGATTCGGTGGAAGATGTTCTGAAGCCGCTCAATCTCAATTATTATAATACAGATGTATGGGCGGCGCGAAGTATGAGTATTGATCAGGGAAAAAATATTAATAAAAGATTTAACAATATAATTTTCGCTTTGCGTTATGCGGAAACAAATTTTCAACAGAGGCCTTCGTTTTCAATTGATACAAATAAGTTAAATGCGAATTCTCATTTGTATCTCAGTAGTGTTGGGTTTTCACAGAGAAAATATTATAAGGATCAATATATTTTTCGTTTTGGCGCAGCCGAGGATATCCCTGAAGGGTTTGTTGTGCAATTTTTATATGGCATGTTTTATAAGGAGCAAAGTCCGGTGCGGTATTACACCGGCTACGATGTTTCTTATGGAAAGCATATTGATAAACTTGGATATTTTTCTGCCTATAACATCTACGGAACTTTTTTTAATAAATGGGAAGCGAACAATTCTACATTTAATGCCGGCCTCACTTATTTCACGGACCTTTTAAAAAGCAACAACTGGTATTTCCGACAATTTGTTTATTTAAAATATATCAACGGTTTAAATAAACCGGTGTATGAAAAAATAACTCTTCGTCCGGATGAGTTGTATGGTTTTAACAGCGGTTCGCTTGTAGGTAAAAACAAGCTCATTTTAAATATTGAAGCAGTTGCTTACTCTCCCTTAAACCTTATTGGTTTTCATTTCGCCCCGCTTCTGCTTGCCGGTTATGGGATGATAGGAGATGATAATTATAGCCTTTTAAAGGGACGTATTTATCAATCATATGCTGTCGGGGCTCTGATCAGGAATGAGAATTTATTAACGAGTAGTTTTGAGATCACATTCGGAGCCTATCCATATTTGCCGGATGGTGACAAACATTTTTTTAGATTAAATCCCGTCACAAGTTTTACAGTTAAGTTCAGAAGTTTTGCTGTTACAAAACCTAGTGTGGTTTTGTATGAATAGTGTCAAATAAAAAAGGCATCTCTTTTGAGAGATGCCTTTTTTAAATCTCCCTCTCTTTTGAAGAGGTAGGGAGAGGTTTTATTTGGCAGTAGCCATATTCATATTGTCCAATACATTCATTACTTCTTTAACAGCAATTGAAGATGCATTGAGTAATTCTTTTTCTTCTTTGTTAAGTTTTAATTCAATGATTTCTTCAATACCATTCTTACCTAACTTAACAGGCACACCTAAGTATACATCTTTCAAGCCGTATTCACCTTGCAGCCATGCGCATACTGGAAAAATTCTTTTTTGATCTCTCACAATTGCTTCTACCATTTGAGCAGCAGCAGCTCCCGGTGCATACCATGCAGATGTTCCAAGAAGGTTAACAATTTCTCCTCCGCCTTTTTTTGTTCTGTCAATTATCGCATCTAATTTATCTTTCTCAATAAGTTCTGTTACAGGGATTCCGCCTACAGTTGTATAGCGAGGAAGTGGAACCATAGTATCTCCATGTCCGCCCATTAATACTGCTTGTATATCTTTTGGAGAACAATCCAATGCTTCCGCTAAAAATGCTTTATACCTTGCCGTGTCAAGTATTCCCGCCATTCCAAAAACTCTTTTCGGATCTATTTTCGCAGTGAGATAAGCGCAATAAGTCATTACATCTAAAGGATTAGATACAATGATGATAATTGCTTTTGGTGAATGTTTTAAAATATTTTCTGTAACCGATTTTACGATTCCTGCATTGGTAGAAATAAGGTCATCGCGGCTCATGCCTGGTTTTCTTGGTAATCCCGATGTTATTACAACTACGTCTGATCCCGCTGATTTTGAATAATCATTGGTAGAACCTGTGATGCGGGTATCATACATGTTTATTGGTGAAGTTTCCCAGATATCCAGTGCCTTGCCTTCAGCAAAGTTTTCTTTAATATCAACAAGTACAACCTCGTTAGCTAATTCTTTATGAGCTATAACATCGGCACATGTTGCACCAACATTTCCGGCTCCTACTACTGTTACTTTCATACGTATATTATTTTAGGTTTTTCTTAATCGTCGAATGGAATACGCCATCCCTTTTGGAGGTTTGTCCGCCTAAGGCGGATGGCTATTTCATCCGTTTATATTTTTTGGTTTTTAATTCTCGGTTATGATGGCTAATTTAATAAGAAATTTTAAATAAAAGCCACTTCTTGCACTTAACATAAAGTTGTTGGAAACTACAATTTCTTTTTTGAATTTAACCCTTTTTCGGTTATATTTGTTGGGATATACAATTTGCAAGCTTTTAAAAACATCTCTCATATGAAAAAAGGATTTTTACTATCCATTTTGGCTTTTTTGTTTTTTGCATTTTCAGCTACTCAAAGTAGCGCTCAAAACAACGTAGGTATTGGTACAAACCAGCCTGATACCTTTGCGCTGGTAGATATGGTTTCAACTGCAACCGGTTTACTTATTCCGCGCTTGGATTCAACTGCAAGGTTGGCAATTCCATTGAATTTGGTTCGTAGAAGTATGATCGTTTATGATACAGATTATGGTTGTTTTTTTTATATAAATAATGCAGCTTCAGGATGGGTTTCCCTTTGTAATGCATTTGGTCCAACTGGAGCAACAGGCCCAACCGGCCCTACAGGTCCTTCTGGTCCTGCGGGTGCAACAGGTGCAATATCGCCTGCAAGTTGTAGCATCGATGTTGAATTGACTTTAGGAGCACCTAGCGTTACTTCAGGCCTGGTAAAGGTTACTGACAGTTGCGGAGTTGTTACCAGTACAAATTCAGCATGGATAACAAAAGGAAATTATAATACTACTGCAGGTACGCATTACATTGGTACAAACGATATACAGGATTTTATATTTAAAACAGGAGGAGCCGCCGCTGCCAATGAGAGAATGAGAATACTCTCTAATGGTCAAATAGTAGCAAACTCTACAACAGTTCCGAATGCTAGAACAATGTTTTCTGTATACCATGCATCCCCAAGTTTCACAGGCGATACAGCAATATTTGGATCTGCTCTTGGAAATTCATTAAAAGTAGGAGTGCTTGGTGTTGCATCACAAGGAAAAGGTGTGATGGGTAGAGCAACAACCGGAAGAGGTGTTTATGGTACAGCCACTCAGGCAGGTATTGGTGTTTTTGGTGTAGCTGCAGGTCAGGGTACAGGAGTATATGGGGAGAATGGTTTTAATGGTTTAGGTGGTGACTTTGCGAATACTGCTAATGGTGGCGCTTTAAGAGCTATAAACACAAGTAATGCAACACAGCAGCCTTCTATTTTTGCGATGAATGCAGGGGGGCCGTTTGGAATTTGGACATTAGATAAGCAGGCTAATAGTACAGGTATTGCAGCAGAAGGAGGCGGCTTGCCAACTACTTACTATACAGGACAAGGTACCGGAGGTGCTTTTAATGGATCTGCTTTTGGTGTTTATGGTAAGGCTTATGATGGTGGAGTTGCATCTCGCACTGCTGGTGGATTTTTTCAGGATAGCTTATCAAGAGCTCCGCTTGCATTATCTGGAACTCAGACATGGGTAGCTTGCTATGATGGCGGTGGAACGAATTTGTATTATAAGGATCTTGGTAGTGGTGCTGCTTCTACTCTTGTTTATGATAAGGATCAAAATGTGCGCGTGATGTTTTGTCCAGAGGCACCTGAGGTGTTATTCGAAGATTATGGTTCTGCAACTTTATCAAATGGTTCCACTTATGTAAATCTTGACGAAATTTTTGCGAACAATGTACAAATTGACAGCAAACATCCTTTGAGAGTATTTGTTCAGTTGGAAGGAGATTGCAATGGTGTTTATGTTACTGAAAAATCTGCTAATGGATTTATGGTGAAAGAATTGAACAACGGACAATCGAATGTGAAATTCACATATCACATTGTAGCAAACAGGGTTAACACAGCTATGGAAACCTCGGCTCCATCTAAGTATGCGGACGCTCGTTTCCCTATATTCGATCCTCTTACTCCAACCATGAAAGCTAAGGCGCATTCAATTTTGGACCAGACTAATTTTAACGGAAACAACCCCGCAGGAAATAGATAACATTTCATTTATTCTACAAAAAAGGCTGCAAAATTTGCAGCCTTTTTTATTTATAATAACAGTATTCGCTACACGTCAATATTCGCGTACTTCGCATTCTTCTCTATAAAATCTCTTCTAGGAGGAACTTCATCACCCATAAGCATTGCAAACACCCTGTCGGCTTCTGCAGCGCTGTCTATAGATACTTTTCTCAACGTTCTGAATTCAGGGTTCATCGTAGTTGACCACAATTGTTCTGCGTTCATCTCTCCCAAACCTTTGTAACGTTGAACATTTACATTGCTTTCTTTCCCTTCGCCGGCAATTTCTCTAATGGCAATGTCTCTGTCGGTTTCATTCCAGCAATAGCGTTGATCTTTGCCTTTTTTTACAAGGTATAGCGGAGGCGTTGCAATATATATATGTCCTCTTTCGATCAACTCTTTCATGTGACGGAAAAAGAAAGTCAAGATCAGCGTAGTGATGTGGCTTCCATCCACATCGGCATCACACATAATAATTACTTTGTGATAGCGAAGTTTTTCAACATTCAGTGCGCGTTCATCTTCAGGGGTGCCTTTAGTAACACCAAGTGCAGTGAACATATTTTTGATCTCCTCGTTCTCATAAATTTTATACTCCATTGCTTTTTCCACATTCAGAATTTTACCTCTCAATGGCAAGATGGCCTGGAACGCCCTGTTGCGGCCTTGTTTAGCGGTTCCACCTGCAGAATCACCCTCAACCAGAAATATTTCACAAGCTGCTGCGTCTCTTTCAGAACAATCTGAAAGTTTTCCCGGCAGGCCAGTTCCTGTTAGTACATTTTTTCTCTGCACCATTTCACGCGCTTTTCTTGCAGCGTGTCTTGCAGTTGCGGCAAGAATTACTTTGTCGACAATAGTTCTTGCTTCTTTCGGATGCTCTTCTAAATAATTCGAAAGCATTTCGCTGACAGCTGTATCAACGGCTCCCATTACTTCATTGTTACCAAGTTTTGTTTTTGTTTGTCCCTCGAACTGTGGCTCCTGAACTTTTACAGAAATAATCGCTGTTAATCCCTCTCTGAAATCATCACCGTTTATTTCAAATTTTATTTTTGAAAGTTGTCCTGATTTTTCAGCATATGTTTTTAATGTACGTGTTAATCCTCTTCTGAATCCGGCAAGGTGTGTGCCTCCTTCATGCGTATTGATATTGTTTACATAGGTATGCAAATTTTCTGCGAAAGATGTGTTGTAATGCATGGCGATCTCAACCGGCACACCCGATTTTTCACCTTCCATATAAATACATTCTGCAATAAGTTTTTCTCTTGTACCGTCAAGGTATTCAACAAATTCGCGAAGGCCTCTTTCAGAATAAAACATTTCTGTTTTTGGAGTTCCCGCTTCATCTTTTTCACGAAGGTCGCTCAATGAAATGCGGATTCCTTTGTTTAGAAAAGACAATTCCCTCATCCTGTTGGCAAGAGTATCAAAAGAATATTCAGTAGTAATGAAGATGGTATTATCAGGTTTGAAAATTACTTCAGTGCCTCTCTTATCAGTTGTCCCAACTTCTTTTACTGGGTATAATGGTTTACCAATTGAATATTCTTGCGTATATTTTTTTCCATTTCTTTGAACGTTCACTTGTAAATGTGATGACAATGCGTTCACACAGGAAACACCAACACCGTGAAGTCCACCGGAAACTTTATAAGAATCTTTATCGAATTTTCCTCCTGCATGCAGCACTGTCATTACCACTTCAAGAGCGGAACGTTTTTCTTTTGCATGCATATCAGTAGGAATACCACGTCCATCGTCAGTAACACGAATGGAATTATCCTCATTAATAAAAACGTCAATGTTTTTGCAATGTCCTGCCAAGGCCTCATCTATAGAGTTATCAACTACTTCATACACCAAGTGATGAAGACCTTTAATGCCAATATCGCCAATATACATGGCAGGGCGTTTCCTAACAGCTTCTAACCCTTCAAGTACCTGTATACTATCTGCTGAATAATCATTTTTTGCGTCTGTTTCTTTCACAATGTCTTCCATAATTAAGGATAAAAATTTAAGTAAAAATAGTATACATCAAATATACAAAAAAGACACCATTTTTTGATATTTTAAAGCCTCTAAAACGAGTGTTTTTATTAACAATTTGATCATTCTGTTAACATTCTATTTTGTTCGAAAAACATCAAGTTTTTAATGTATTTCTTAGTATTTTTTTAATGTCAATTCTTTTCAACCAAGGGCTAAAATCTGAGTTTTTTAAAGTCATATATTTTTGCCATATGAAGTTTATGATATGGAGTCTAATTTGGCACTTTTATGTTTGTTCCGAAATATCGAAAATTGGCCGTTTATTTTACATAACTACCGTTCGTTAATTAGCATTGATTTTCCGGCAGGAACGGGGGTAATTTTAAATCAAATAATCAACACCATGAAAGCATCCAACCAACTCTTAGTAATTGTTCTGGCTTTGTTTAGTATAAGCGCTTCAGCTCAGGATCTGTTAACTGGCCCCTGCAGGGCTAATTATGTATATGTTCAGGGAGCAAGCAATAAAGTTGCTTTTTTAAATAAGTCGGTTGGCGATTATACTAATAGCGAATGGGCATTTGGTGATGGGAATGTTTCAACAGAAAAAAATGCCGTACACGAATATAATTCGTCAGGATATTATTTGCTGCGTTTAGTGGTTAGCAATGACAACAAAAGCGATAGCGATACCTTGTACCAGATCATAGATGTGAGAAGTTCAGTTGCAATGAATTCTTATGCAAATAAAAACAATACGAACGAAGGGTCATTTCTACTTTCTGCAAGATCAGAGAAAGCGCTGTTCGATTGTTTCGATAAATTTTTTGCTGATGCAACAGTGGTGAGCCCAACTTCGCCTTCACAGAAGCAAAAAAAGGTTACGGTAGAAACAAGCTGGTAAATTCTTCATTAAGCTAATTTATCGATGGCTTAATGATTGCGGTAGTAAAGGATTCCGTAAAAATCTAAGAATATTTATAAACTACTTTTCCCCAGCGGTCTTTTGCATTGTAAGTTCGTTCAAAAAATTTCCCAACATTATTTTCTGTAAAAACCGAGTCGATCTGCACATCAAAATTTCCTGCAGAATGATCGTTGATCGCCTGTTGTAAATCGCTGTCCAATCCAAGACAATTTCCAATTATCCTGATATTGCTTATCATCACGGCTGTAATTGCACTCGAGAGGCGTTTTCCCTGAGCTGCTGTATCATTTTCCCGGCCAATAAGGGCGGAGTATTGATCTTCCAGTCCGCAAGTTGTATATCGTGCTCCAATGGCCATATAATTAACTAGCTTGGATAAATAAAGATCCCAGTAAGGGTCAATAATACAATCGAATTGAATTCTCTCGGCATATATTTTTTTAAGCGCTTCTTCCGTGAATAAATGTTCCAATGAAGTATCAACTAATAAAATTTCATCAACCCCCAATTCTTTTAATTCTTTTTCAAAAGCCATCGATGTCGATGCCGCATATATTTTTATGTTTTTTTCTTTCTTGTATTTCTTCAACGCATTTAGTGCGTATAAAGATGTGTTTGATTTTGCAGCTGTAATAAGTACCCTGTCATTCTGCTCAATGTTCAATTTCCTGATCATACTGTAGCTGGTAATTCCTCCAATGGTAAACGTTGCTGCAACTTCATCACTCATTTGCTCAGGGATCTTGATGAGTTTCTTGAAATGAAAAATATCTAATTGGCGTGAGGCATTATTAGTAGGTAGTCCTACAGCATATCCTTTGTAATCATCTCCAACCGGAAATTCTGATTTGTTGGAGGGGTAGTGGCCCCCGCCAATTACTCTGTCGCCTGGTTTCAAATCTTTTACCTCCGGACCAACACCTACAACATCTGCCACAAAATCAGAGCCAATAGAAATGAAAAAAACTTTTTCATCCGCTTCTGTATTGCATTTTATTGCATTGCTCAATACAATTGCTTTGTCACGGTAGTTACACGAGAACGCTCTCTTCTTAACCAAAACTCTTTTTTCATTTCCCGGAGCAGCCGGATCAAAAGGTGTATCATCTGTTTCAATGAGGGCAACTGTTACGGATACGCCTTCTACCTGTATCGTTTCTATTGAGGTATTGTCGGGAAGCACTTCAGCTATTCTTTTGTTACAAATGACAACCTGTTGCATATTGTTTGTTGTGGAACAGACAAATATAAACAATATGGCTTTTGATTTGATTTATCTCAATAAGGTTATGTTTCCTTTTTTTTCTACGATTTTATCATTTAGTAAAATTGCTTTCAGTGAGTACATATAAACTCCTGTATTCATTTCTTCACCGTTATAAGCTCCGTTCCATTTTTTATTGATGTCATTGGATGTAAAAACTCTTTCACCCCATCTGTCATAAATTGCCAGTTCTATTTCCTTAGTGCAAATACTTTGCACAAATAACTCGTCGTTGTTTCCATCCCCGTTAGCTGAAAAGGCGTTCGGAACAAATATTTCGCAATCCTCCACATAAATGGTAACCGAATCGATTCTTGTACATCCATCGTCTGAAGTGACAGTAAGATAATAAGTTGTTGTAATATATGGGGTAGCAATAGGATTGGAACAGTCGGTGCAACTGAGTCCATCTGACGGAGACCAACTATAAGTGCCATTCCCGCTACCATTTAGTTGTACACTTTGAGATAATTTAATAGTTGCATTTTCACCTGCATTGACTGTAGGCAATGGAAATACAATAACATTTACACTATCTATGTCAAAACAATTAGCATTGTATACGGTAAGCTCATACGTGATCGGCGAACTTGGATTTGCAAGAGGATTAGCAATGGTGGTATTAGATAATCCAAAAGGTGGTTTCCATAAATAAGTTCCTCCTCCTTCTCCAGAAAGTTGCGCTGAATTTCCCTCACAAATACTCATGTCGTTACCTGCGTTTGCTACACGGTCTGCAGTTACTGTAATTAGCTGTGTAATGGAATCTGTATTGCCCGAACAATTTGTAATTACAACTTTTACATTATAAGTACCTGCAGCAGAAAATTTATGTACTGGGTTCGCCAAGGAAGAAGAATTATTAATTCCGGATAAAGGATCACCAAAGTTCCATGATTGCGATTTTGTTGAGCTGCATCGAAGATCGATGTTAAAGCTCTTTGTGAGTGGTGAGCAGGCTGTATCTGTAAATGTTGTTGTTGGCGGCTCAAACGTATATTTCCACAAATCGTTTGTGTTCCACCAATTGGCCCATGGAAAACCTCCGAATAACCAGAGCTCATTTTTTTTATTTATCCAACTCACTCCTCCTTGCCTGTTTCCCGGTTTATTTGTAGGTGATGCGACTCCTTTAGTGCCAAATATACTCAGCTGATTCAGTATGTTATCCCCACTTATCCAAGTCCATTTATCTGTATTAGGATTATATCTCCATAAATCATTATGAGCGCCACCACCTATATAACCACGACCACCAAACAAAAATAAGTTACCACAATCATCTATCCATCTTGCCGTTGCGTTGGGTCTTAAACCGGGCATATTCGAGACAGATTCTATACATTTCGTACCATACACACTTGCTGGGTGTATGGTATTACTTCCACTTACCCATGTCCATTGATTTGTAGTAAGATTATATTTCCACAAATCATTTTCGGACTCACTTCCAAATAACCATAAGTTATTATTTTTGTCCGCCCAACTCGTCCAACAATATCTTGCACTCGGCACATTACTAGGTGAAGGAACGCCTTTAATACCATATACTCCATTTTGATTAAGGAGGTTGCTGCCGCTCATCCATATCCACTCATTAGTAGATATCGTATATTTCCATAGATCGTTTAGTCTTCCTTTGCCTGATACGCGTCCGCCGAATAACCATAAATCTCCATTGTTGTCTACCCATGAGCAAGTGGTTGCGTCTCTTGCCCCGGGTACATTAGAAGCTGATGAGACACCCTTAGTACCATATATTCCAGATTGATTGAAAGTGTTACTTCCGCTCACCCATGTCCATTCATTAATTATAGGGTCATATTTCCATAGATCATTTAACTGCCCACCATTTCCTTGTCCGCCAAATAACCAAAATTTACCATTATTATCGGTCCAGCATAATGTTTCGGAATCTCTGGCACCCGGCTTATTTAAAGGAGATGAAATACCTTTAGTCCCATATACTCCGTTTTGGTAGGGGATATTATCTCCACTCATCCAAGTCCATTCATTAGTAAGTGGGTCGTACTTCCACAAATCATTTAATATTCCTGAATTGGCCCGCCCTCCAAATAACCAGAGGTTATCATTATTATCGGTCCATTTCGATGCGCATTGTCGTCCACCTGGTATATTTGCAGGACTTGGTACACCCTTGATACCGTAAACGGCCGGATAGGTACCACTGCTGTCTCCGCTCATCCATGTCCATTCGCCTTGGGAGAAAGAAGAAAAGCTAAATATGGAAAAAAATAATATTGTGAGTGAGGGGAATTTAAATTCCATTCGTATTAAAATGTTCCAATATTTCAAGTGGCGATGTTAGTGTTGTTGTCGCATAAAGACGGACAACAAAAAAATAGTTGCTTCAAAAATTTAGAGAAACTAAAAAAGTTAGACTTGGTTGAGAAAATTGATTGTATGGCAAGCAACTATTCCTGCTGTCTCAGTTCTTAGTCGCGATTCCGATAGTAATGCTTCCTGGTAACCTTTTTCAATTGCCGCTTTAATTTCTTTTTCCGAAAAATCTCCCTCGGGGCCAATAAGAATTGTTACATTATTTTTGGGCTCATATAAATTTTTCAATTGTTGTTTTTCATTGATAATCTCATTGTATTTTATAGTTTGACAATGCGAAATAAAATGCTGCCCTTCAAGTGGTGATTTAATAAAATCAGAAATTTTTATTGCTTCATTTAGTTTTGGCAAATAAGCTTTGTAAGATTGTTTCATAGCAGCGACAATTACTTTATTTAGCCGGTCACCTTTTATAATTGTTCTTTCTGAATGTTCGCAAATGATTGGTGTGATCTCATCTATCCCTATCTCTGTGGCTTTTTCAAGGAACCATTCCAGGCGTTCAATGTTTTTTGTTGGAGCAATGGCGATGTGTAAGTGAAAATTTTTTTTGCCCACATTTTTTTGAGTGTCTGTAATTTCTACAACACATTTTCTATCGTGAGGGTTTTTAATACTGGCCGCGTATTGCCCTCCTTTGCCATCAATGATCCGGATGGTATCTCCTTGTTCCAGGCGGAGCACACGAACGCAATGCTTTGATTCTTCCTCGCTTAGCGTGTACTCTTTGGAGTCGTTAATGTCTGGTGCGTAAAAAATATGCATATAAAAAAAGGACGAATATTATTTCGCCCTTTTAAAGTACTAATTAATTCGATTCCCTTAGACTTCGCTTAGGATCACAATCAATAATTTTTAAACATTTTCTGCAATAGTTGGAGCTGCTGCTAATATTTCTTCATTAGCGGCAGAAGAATAAGTCTCAAAATTCTTAATGAACGATACTGCAAGGTTAACTGCCTGTATATCGTACGCATCTTTATCTTTCCACGTTGCACGAGGGTTAAGTATTTCTGCCGGTACATTAGGGCAGGATGTTGGAATACTTAATCCGAATACAGGAAGTATTTCAAATTTTGCTTTTTCTAATTCGCCGTTTAAAGCAGCAGTGATCAACGATCTTGTATATGAAAGTTTAGTTCTGCTTCCTACTCCATAAGGCCCGCCTGTCCAACCTGTGTTCACTAGCCAAACGTTTACTTTATGTTTTTTAAGTTTTGTGCCAAGCAGCTCGGCATACTTTGTTGGGTGTAATGGTAAAAATGCTTTTCCGAAACAAGCAGAGAATGTTTGTGTAGGTTCTGTAACTCCCATTTCTGTACCCGCAACTTTTGCGGTATATCCGGAAATGAAATGGTACATCGCTTGTCCGGCAGTAAGTTTGGATATAGGGGGTAAAACTCCGTATGCATCACATGTCAGGAAGAAAATATTTTTTGGTATGCCGCCTACAGATGGTTCAACAGCATTGTCAATAAAACCAATAGGGTAAGAAACCCTCGTGTTTTCTGTCTTCGAAATATTTTCAAAATCGATAGAGCAGCCTCCTTCAAAAAACTCAATGTTTTCGCTTATAGAACCAAATTTAATTGCGTCATAAATTTGTGGTTCTTTTTCTTTAGAAAGGTTTACGCATTTGGCATAGCAGCCTCCCTCAAAATTAAATATCGTCTTTTCTGCCCAGCCATGTTCGTCATCGCCAATCAAACCTCTTTCTGGATCGGCCGATAATGTTGTTTTACCGGTACCGGATAGGCCAAAGAAAATAGCAGTGTCACCTTCTTTGCCCACGTTTGCAGAGCAATGCATGGACAGAACGCCTTTGTCCTGTGGTAATAAGTAATTCAATAAAGTAAAAATTCCCTTTTTAATTTCGCCTGTATATCCTGTGCCGCCAATCAAAATTATTTTACGGGTAAAATTAAGAATGGCAAAATTATGCTGACGAGTCCCGTCAATTGCAGGGTCTGCAATAAATCCCGGTGCGCATACAATGCTCCATTCCGGATTAAAAGATAAAACTTCTTCTTTCGTTGGTCTGAGAAACATATTATAAGCAAAAAGATTTGCCCATGGTGTTTCTGTAACCACCCTGATATTAAGTTTGTATTGAGGATCTGCACACGCATAACAATCGCGTACATAAACTTCTTTACCACCTAAATAGGCTGTTACCCGGTTATATAATGCATCGAATTTTGCGGCATCAAATTTAATGTTCACATCACCCCACCATACTGTGTCTTTTGTGATACTATCATGAACAATAAATTTATCTTTTGGTGATCTTCCTGTAAATTCTCCGGTATCAACAGCCAAGGAACCGGTATCCGTTAACACACCTTCTCCACGTATTATTGTCTCTTCAACTAATTCGGCAGGGGTTAAATTCCAGTACGCATCTGATACGTTTTTTAATCCTAAACTCGTAATGCTAGCATCCTTACTTTTAAATCCTAATTCGTTCATAACGGCTATAGTTTTTAGAGATGCGAATTTACTAAAAATTGAGGTTATAAATGCCTTTCAACCCTTTGTTAACAGGGTTTTTAACAGGTTTTAATGTCTTTCAAGACTGTATTATATATTTTTGCGAAATAAGAGCGGTTTTTACCCCTTCTTTATTAAAGAATTGTTAATAACTCTGAAGGATATAAACAGGTAAAAATGGACTATTCCGGTATTCCAAAAGATGGTCTTTTGTCATCAATTTGAACGGAATTTACTCCTTCAAAAAAATACTTGATTTCTTTAATAAATGCGGAGGTCTCTTTTTCGCTCAACTCATTTAATGGAAAAAAGTAATCTGTTGGACCCCAATCACCAAATTCGTTTTTAAAAGGAACACATTTAAATTTTACTTTAGGGTATTTAGTCTTCAATAATGTTTTGAATTCTTCTTCTTTTTTGGAAAGGTTCATGTCCCCGGTATAATACATAAAGGAAACTTTTAATAATGCTTTTTTGTCTTCAGGAGGATTATCTTCTTTGAGAACGGTTTCTTTATCTTCTGCAATTTTGTTTTGTCCTAAAGTATTCAGGTTAAAAAGAATAATAAGGCAGAAAATAAAAATGAGGTTTTTGTTCATACAATATCAAGATGCAATAATATTGAAATTCCACAAATTACCTCGGGCAGGAAATGTTTTCATAAGTACCCACAAGACGGTTATTACCCAATAGTTTCCTTGCTTTTTTGATAAATACGTCCTGTTCCTTTTCTGTCATCTCTTTCAAAAAAAAACAATAATCCATTTCTCCTTCTTCTCCCCAATTGTAAGTTGTATAGGTGGGTGAGTTTTTATATTTGCCAATAAAGTTAAGGAACTCTTCATTTTTTTTATGATCAATGCCGCAACATATGCTGTTAAATGATACGATGAAACGTGCAATGGGTTTAGCAGTAGAATCAACTACAATATTTTTGCTTGAGGTGCAACTCCGCTCGTCACATCGAGTCCTGAGCTTGTCGAAAGGTCGAGATGCGAAGACCGTTGTAGAACAGAAAAAACTAATAAATAAAAAACTACATAGCAGCCGCAACAGGTTTGAGTTTATAAAGGTGGCTGTATTTTTCATTGGCGTAATTCATGAAATGATCAAAGTTTAATTTTTCACCAGTTATCGCAATACACAATTCTTCAGAGGTAAAATGCCTGCCATGTTTATGCACCTTTTCCCTTAACCAGCTTAGTAAAGGTTTCATGTTACCATTAGAAATTTCGTTCTCCAAGCCCGGAATTTCTTTTTTTGCCTGCGCATAAAATTGGGCGGCATAAAAACTTCCCAAAGAATAAGTAGGGAAGTAGCCAAAACTTCCGTGCGACCAATGAATGTCCTGCAATACACCTTGTGCGTCCGAAGGAACATCCACACCAAGGTATTCTTTGTATTTTGTGTTCCACATCTCGGGGAGCTCTTTTACATTTACCGACTTTTCAAATAATGCTTTCTCAATTTCAAAACGTATCATGACATGAAAGTGGTAAGTAAGTTCATCAGCTGAGGTACGTATCAGTGATGGTTTAACAATGTTCATTGCTTTGTAAAAATCTTCAGCGGTAACATTTTTAAATTGGTCGGTAAAAGTGCTTTGTAGTGACTTGAAATTATATTTCCAAAAATTTAAACTCCTTCCCACATTATTTTCCCAAAGCCTGGATTGTGATTCGTGTATACTCAATGAAATTGCTTCAGCACCAGGCAAACCATATTCTTCCACCGGCATGCCTTGTTCGTAAAGTGCGTGGCCTCCTTCATGAATACTACTCCATATCATTTCTGCAAGATCATTTTCATTCATACGTGTGGTAACACGCACATCCAAAGGACTAAATGAAGTTGAAAATGGATGTGAGGAGATGTCCTGTCTGCCAGCTTTAAAGTCATAACCCATTTGTTTCAATAACATTATTCCATAGTCCCATTGTTTGTCTTTTGGAAAATGTTTATGCATAAAATCATCACCGTTCTGCGGCTG
Organism: uncultured Bacteroidia bacterium; assembly: GCA_964593555.1. Taxonomy (GTDB): domain Bacteria; phylum Bacteroidota; class Bacteroidia; order JAFLBG01; family JAFLBG01; genus CAZQIC01. The sequence goes on from CAZQIC010000017.1 coordinate 37,289, forward strand.
AGATCTTATAATATTTACAAAGGCAACAAGTTTTTCCCTGACCCCGCCAAATAGTTTTTCAAGCTGCGCTGTGGTTGCCTCGGGCTCATACATATCTAACTGCGCATCATAAGGGTGCTTTTCATATCCAAGAAATTCACTTTCCTCACGTTTTAGTTCAACCAGTTTTTCAAGATGCGGTGCGTATAAAGAAAAATTATTTTCATGTTTTGCTTTTTGCCAGGCGACAAAACATTGTGATACGGTCTGACTTATCTTTTCTACAAACTCCGTTGTATATTTTTTTCTTTTCTCGTAATCCTTTAATGTGAGGGCGACATTTTTTTGTTGTGCGGCAGTCAGTGTTTTGTCCCCACTTAATTTTTTCAGCAATTCTCCCAATTCTTTTTCAGTACTCATGGTATGCGAAATACCTGCAAGGGTGGCCTGCTGCTGCGACCTGTGTTCAGCGCCCAATTCAGGCATGTACGTTTCCTGGTCCCAGCTTAATACTGATGCTGTATTGTTCAAATCAGCAATGCGCTGCATCTTCTTTTTAAAAGTATCGTAAGGTGTCATTGAGCATTATTTTTTTTAATGAAATTGAAAAGAAAAATAAACCATCCCGCAATAAAACATAAGCCACCAAGGGGAGTAACGGGCCCCAACCATTTAATATTTGATAAGCCTGAAAGATTTTTTGTGGATAGAAAATAGATTGAACCTGAAAATAAAAATATACCGGCGATAAAAAGATAGCCGGTGTATTTTAATAGAGATGTCTCTTTTTGTTGAGCAAGAATATAAATTAATATTAACGCCAGTGAATGATAAATTTGATAACGAACTGCTGTTTCAAATGCCGCTATATTGTCCGATGTTAGTATCCCGCTTTCAACTTTGCCTTTTAAATAATGCGCGCCAAGCGCGCCAAAAGCTATTGCGATGGCTGATGATATTGCTGCAAAAAGAATAAATGTTCTTTTCATTATGGATTGTAAAGATACGAACAGGCATTGGAGTTTTTTGCACCGTCAGCAAATATTTTAATAACTTAGTATGCACACATATATACTGTATGAAACATATCCTGGTCATAGGAGCCGGTCGTTCATCACCATATTTAATAGATTATCTCATAAATGCAGCGCAAGAGCATAACTGGGAAATATGCGTGGCAGATATTTCTTTGGAAAGCGCATTGGCAAGAACAGGCAAAAGGCTCGGTACCAGGGCCATTTCGTTTGATATAAATAATACCGAACAACGTAATAATGAGATTAAAAACGCGGATATAGTTGTTTCCATGTTGCCTGCATTTATGCATTTGCAGGTGGCGAATGATTGTGTGAAATATGGGAAACATTTGGTTACAGCGAGTTATGTTTCAAGTGAAGTTGCGGCTTTAGATAAAGAAGTAAAAAGTAAAGGGCTCGTTTTTTTAAATGAGATTGGCCTGGATCCTGGCATTGATCACATGAGCGCGATGGAAATAATTGAGCGGATCAAGAATGAGGGGGGGGATATCATTTCATTTAAATCTTATTGCGGTGGATTGATAGCACCGGAAAGCAATGATAATCCATGGGGATATAAATTTTCCTGGAACCCAAGAAATGTTGTGTTGGCAGGGCAGGGGACAGCTAAATTTTTAAAAAAGGGTCAGTATAAATATGTGCCTTACAACCGGATATTTTCCGAAATTGAAAATATTTCTATGGAAGGATGCGGAAATTTCGATGGTTATGCCAATAGGGATTCTTTATCATACAGGAAAATTTATGGTTTGGAAAATATTGAGACAATGATACGTGGCACCTTGCGGATGCCTGATTATTGCAGGGCCTGGAATGCTTTTGTTAAACTTGGTTGGACAGATGATACTTATCAATTGGAGATCAATGAAGGTTTAACGTATACTGAATTATTAAGATCCTTTCTTTCTTCTGAGGGAAAAAATATAAAAAAAGAACTTGCCGCTTTTTTAAATGAAGAGGAAAATTCAAAGACAATGCAATTGCTCGATTGGCTGGAATTGTTTAGTAATAAAAAAGTAGGAATAGAAAAAGGCACACCGGCACAAGTTCTGCAGGATCTATTGGAAGAAAAATGGAAGCTGAAGATTACGGATAAAGATATGATCGTAATGCAGCATGAATTTATATATAAGAGCCAAGACTTAAGACTCAAGACTCAAGACCAAAAGGTTGTAGCGTCATTAGTGGTGAAGGGAGAAAATCAAATTCACACTGCCATGGCAAAAATGGTTGGTTTGCCTGCGGCCATTGCTGTAAAAAATATTTTACTTGGGAAAATAAAAACTCCTGGTGTGCTTGTTCCGGTGAGTAAAGAAATTTATTTGCCGGTGATGGAAGAGTTGAAAAAAATGGGAATAGATTTTAAAGAAAGTATTTCTTAAAATCCCAAGTAATAATCTTTGGTGAGCTCTTTGTATTCTGTGGTGTAATTGTGTCTTTCGTTGAGCTCGATTGTTAAGGAATCTTCTGAGAAAGTTTTTCGTTCCATACCGAAACACATCAATAATCTTTTGTCAGTTGTTTTGTCTTCACGGGTACGCACACGTGTTAATTTGCAAAGAAATAGTTTGTTGCTCTCCGCCATATCACGAAAAATTTCTCCCTCTTTGGATGGAAGAATAATATAGAATCTTCCTTTGGGTGAAAGAAGTTTTAATACCCCATTGAGCAGATGCTCGTATGTAAGCACATCGGCATGTCTTGCCGTTGTTCTTTTTGCTTCTGATGATTTTGATGAATCAATAAAATAAGGCGGGTTGCTGATGATCAGTTCATAGGGGCCATTGTTTTCTTCAGCGAAATCCTGCAGCGAACTGTAATGAATAAATATCCTTTCGTTCCACTTTGAACTGTCAACATTTTCCTGCGCTTGTTTGCAGGAATTTTTGTCAATATCAATTGCATCTATTATCGTGTCACTTTTTTGCGCAAGCATCAGCGCGATAATTCCTGTTCCTGTCCCTATATCTAAAATTTTATTTACACCTTCTGGGTTTGCCCAGGCTCCTAATAGAACAGCATCCGTGCCAACTTTCATTGCACACAGCTCCTGGTTAATTGTGAATTGTTTAAAAACAAAATGGTTGTTCGCCATAAGGATGATTTCACCCGATAAGATAGCGTCTGCTGACTATGAATTAAAAGTAGCCCAAAAAACCTTACATGTCAAGCATACAGCGTTTTTATTCATATACATCCAGGAGCCCGTCGGGGCATTGTATATGAACAATGGCGTTTTTATGGTCTATATCCAAAATGAAATCGGGTGTTATAGGAAGCAATACTTCTTTGCCATTATAATTAATTTCTAGTACCTGCTGGCCCGGATACTCCTGTATTCCGGCTATTTGGCCTAAATCGCCCAGTTCTTTATCCAGTGCTTTATATCCTATTATACTGGTATGTTCATTTTTTTCAGCCGCTTTGCGTTTCTTTTTAATTACAAAAACATTTAGGTTAATGAATTGTTTTGCTTGATCCTGTGAATCAATATCATCAAATTTTATTCTGTATCGGTCGCCGGTTTGTCTTACCTCTGCAATAAAATAGGGTATCCTTGAGTTTTTAATTTCGAAAAAAACAGGCTCTCCCTTTGCAATATTAACAGCATAACTATCATTAAACATTATTTCCAACTCACCGGCAAGTCCTACTGCGCGGGTTGTTTTACCTAATGATTCCAGATTATTGATGTCCATATTGTAAAAAAAACGGCCGACATTTTATTGTCGGCCGCATATAGTAAAATAAAATTATTTTTATTCTGTTGGTGCTGGTGCTTCTGTAGCAGCCTCAGGAGCAGCAGAAGCTTCAGCAGCAGGCGCAGCTTCAGCAGCAACTTCGGCTTCAGCAGCAGGTGCAGCTTCGGCAGCGGGTGCAGCTTTAGCAGCAGCGGCTTCAGCGGCAGCAGTAGCTTTAGCAGCAACTTTAGCAGCTCTTTTTTCTTTAGCTTCATTTTCCAATGCTAAACGTTTTTTCTCAAACTCGTCAGCTTTAGAAGATAAGTTACCTTTTTTTGCATCGATCTTTCCTTCTTTTTCGGATAACCATTTTGCAAATTTTTCTTCAGCCTGTTGTTCGGTAAGTGCTTTTTTAGCAACACCTCTCAAAAGGTGATCCTTGTACATAACCCCTTTATACGATAAGATCGCTCTCATTGTATCAGAAGGTTGAGCTCCGGATTGTACCCACTGCAATGCTTTATCGAAATCAATTTCGATCGTTGCAGGGTTAGTTCTTGGATTATACGTGCCTATTTTTTCGATGAATTTGCCATCACGCGGTGCACGACCGTCCGCCACAACAATGTGAAAGAAAGCTTGATGCTTCTTCCCATGTCTAGTTAATCTTATCTTTGTAGGCATTGTTAATTGTTTATAAAGTTTTTTAAGGACTGCGAATTTCGTAAAAATAACTGAATTGAGGAAATTTTAACCCAATTACTTTCAGTCTCCTAACCCCTTAATTATACGCTATTTACACTTTTTTAACATTTAAATGTGAATTACTATTGACTTATACTGAAATTCTTAGGTAAATTTGCAATAAATTTCGACCAAAATTCATTATCGTTATATGAAACCAAACGCCATACTAGTTCCAATAGACTCAACTGAGCAATCGGTTACAGCTCTTACTCAATCATATAATTTGGCTCGTTTAACCAATTCAAGAATAGTTTTATTGGGAATAGCTGATAATAACAATAAGCCAGAGCTTCAAAAAAAATTAAATGAATTAGCAAATCAGTCTCAAAAAACAGCTGGTATAGAAATTGAAGTAATGGTTACCGAAACAAAAGAAGGCTATGAGGAAATAAATAGGGTAGCGGATCTTATTGGAGCATTGTTTGTTATTATTGGTATGGAGTCTAAAATGGCTTTTGGAAATATTAAAGCTGCTCACGCTTTTAGAATGGTAAGGGAATCTGTTCACCCGGTAATTACTATCAGAGGAAATAAACACAGAGATGGTTGTAAAACAATTATGCTGCCTATAGACCCAAGCTTTCAATCGAGACAAAAAGTAGGTAAAGGATTAGAGCTGGCTAAATTATTTGGAGCAACGTTAAAGGTGGTTGCTGTTCATACTTCCTCAGACGAGTCCATAGAAAATAAATTATTGGCTTACGCTAACCAGAGTTGGAAATATATTAAATCACAAGGTGTTGAGGCTACCATTAAATCTGTAAGAGGTACTGATATGCCAACATTGATCCTTGGGGCTGCCAAAGACGCTGATGCTGACTTGATCATTATCATGTCGGAGGACAAGAATGGCATCATGGAAATGATAAAAGGTACTGTTGCTGAACGTATCATTAATAACTCAGATATCCCTGTATTGAGTTTACGTCCAAGAAAAATGACTAAGGAGAACGCATCGTTCTGGTCATAAACCTTCTACGAATCTTTACGAATAAAATGTGCAAATTAAATACGAATGAAAGTATTCGGAATATTAGTATAAATTCGTAATTCGTATCCTGTTGAAAGGCTGTTGATATTTGAGAATAACATCCTTTTTTATTTCCCCTCTTAAGCTATAATTTAGCTGTCCCTTAAAAACATCCTTATTCATGCCTGATTTTTCCCACTTACACGTCCATACGCAATTTTCTTTGTTAGATGGTGCTGCAAATATTTCTAATCTCTATAAAAAGGCAATAGCAGGAAACCAGAAAGCCTTGGCTATTACGGATCACGGCAATATGTTTGGTGTTTTTAAATTTGTTGCAGAGGCTGGTAAACACAATACCCCTGAAAATCCAGATAAAATAAAACCAATTGTAGGTTGTGAGTTTTATATGGTGGCCGATAGGCACAAAAGACAATTTACAAAAGAAGACCGTGATGTACGTTATCACCAATTGTTGTTGGCAAAAAATGCTGAGGGTTATAGGAATTTAGTGAAGCTTTGTTCGCTCGGTTACATAGAAGGTTTATACGGTAAGTATCCTAGAATAGATAAAGAACTTATTCTTAAATATCATAAAGGCCTCATTGCAACAACATGTTGTTTAGGTGCTGAGGTTCCTCGAACTATCTTAGGTAAGGGAGAAGCTGAGGGAGAAAAAGTTTTTAAGTGGTGGCTCGACCTTTTTGGCGAAGATTATTATATAGAGATTCAACGCCACGATATTCCGGAGCAAAACACATTGAATGAGATATTGCTCAGGTTCGCGAAAAAGTACAATGTGAAAACAATTGCTTCTAACGATTCACATTATGTGGATCAGCAGGATTATAATGCGCATGATATTTTGTTGTGTATAAACACAGGCGAAAAACAAAGTACGCCTTCCATGAAAGATTTTGATGATAACGCATCAATGAAAGGAAAACGGTTCGCTTTTTATAACGACCAGTTTTATTTTAAGACTACGGAAGAGATGAATAAACTTTTTCATGATGTGCCGGAAGCTATAGATAATACCAATGAAATAGTAGATAAAATTACTCCGCTTAAATTGAAGCAGGATATCATGCTTCCGCATTTTAAAATTCCTGAAAATTTTCAGACGCAGGATGAATATTTAAAACACATCACTTACATAGGAGCAAAGCAACGTTATAAAGAATTAACTCCCGAAATAGAAGAGCGCATCAACTTTGAATTGTTCACTGTTCAAACAATGGGCTTCGCAGGATATTTTTTAATTGTGTCTGATTTTATAAAAGCCGGTCGTGATATTGGTGTATTCGTTGGGCCGGGACGTGGTTCTGCTGCTGGTTCTGCGGTGGCTTATTGTATTGGTATTACCAATATCGATCCTATTAAATACAATTTACTGTTCGAGCGTTTTCTTAATCCCGATCGTAAGAGCATGCCCGATATTGATACGGACTTTGATGATGAGGGCCGCCAAAAAGTTATTGATTATGTAGTCGAAAAATATGGCAAAAACCAGGTAGCGCAAATTATTACTTATGGTACCATGGCTGCGAAGATGAGTATTAAAGATGTGGCCCGTGTAATGGATCTCCCATTGCAGGAGGCAAATATATTGGCGAAGTATGTTCCCGAAAGGCCGGGTATCTCTCTCAACCGTGTAATATTGGCGCCGTTAAAAGGAGAAAATAGTTTGGCTGAGAAAGAGGCATTGAATAGTGATGACTTGGAAGGGGTGAGAAAATTGCGTGAGTTGCATGCGGGGAATGATCTTTCTGCAAAAGTTTTAAAAGAGGCGTTGATACTCGAAGGCTCTGTGCGTGGAGTTGGTATACATGCAGCCGGTATCATCATTGCGCCAAAAGACCTTACGGATATAATTCCGGTATGTACTTCTAAAGAAACAGAATTGCTCATCACACAATATGATGGAAAAGTAATTGAAGATTCGGGCGTAATTAAGATGGACTTTTTGGGATTAAAAACGCTTACAATTATTCGTGATGCCTTACAATTGATAAAAGAAAATCACGGTGTAACAATTGATATTGACACTATTCCTTTAGACGATGCAAAAACGCTGGAACTGTATCAGCGCGGAGATACAAACGGCACGTTTCAGTTTGAATCTGCCGGAATGCAAAAATATTTAAAGGATCTGAGGCCGGATAAGTTTGAAGATCTTATTGCGATGAATGCTTTATATAGGCCAGGACCACTGGAGTACATTCCAAATTTTATTGCACGTAAACATGGACGTGAGCCAATTAAATTCGATCTCAAGGAAATGGAAGAATATCTTGGGGATACTTATGGTATAACTGTTTACCAGGAGCAGGTGATGTTGCTTTCTCAAAAGCTCGCCAACTTTACAAAGGGTGATGCCGATGTGTTGCGTAAAGCAATGGGTAAAAAAGATAAGGCTACGCTGGATAAAATGAAAAGTAAATTCATTGAGGGTATTCAGAAAAATGGACACGATGAAAAAATTTGCGAAAAAGTCTGGACCGATTGGGAAGCATTTGCGCAATACGCATTTAACAAATCACATTCCACTTGTTATGCGTTTGTTGCTTTTCAAACGGCTTATTTAAAGGCGCATTACCCAGCCGAATATATGTCGTCGGTGTTAACACATAATTTAAGCAATATTGATAAGATCACTTTCTTTATGGAAGAGTGCAGGCGCATGAATATGCTTGTGCTTGGGCCGGATATCAACGAAAGTACTTATCGTTTCTCTGTTAATGGTAAAGGACAAATTCGTTTTGGTTTAGGTGCCATGAAAGGAGTGGGTGAGGGTGCCGTGCAGGCTATTGTTGAGGAACGTAAGAATGGACCTTTCGTAAGTGTATTTGATCTCGTGAGAAGAATTAATTTACGATCGGCAAATAAAAAAACATTTGAGAGCATTGCTTATGGTGGTGGTTTTGATTCGTTCACAAACCTTACCCGTGCCCATTATTTTCATATAGAAAAAGAAGGCGGAACATTTCTTGAAAAAGTATTGCGTTATGGAGCATCAACACAGGATGACGGAACTTCTTCGCAGCATTCGTTATTTGGCGATTCTGATGAAGCACAGATCCCGGAACCAACAGTGCCCAATGCCGAACCCTGGGGAAATATACAGCAGTTGAAATATGAAAAGGATGTAATTGGTTTTTATATTTCCGGCCATCCCTTGGATAATTTCAAAATAGAGATGCAAAATTTTTGCAACACTACTGTGAGTGATCTGAAAAATAATATGGCAAAGCTTAAGAATAAGGATATTGCCATTGGGGGACTTATTACAGAAGCAAGTCACAGGGTGTCGAAAACGGGAAAGCCATTTGGTACTTTTATTTTTGAAGATTACAATGAGTCAATTGATCTGCCTCTCTTCGGCGAAGATTATGTAAGGTTCAAAGCGTTTTTAAATGCGGGATATTTTTTACACCTTAAAGGCAGGGTGCAGGAACGTTTTCATCAGGCGGATAACTTGGAGTTTAAAGTTTCAAGTATTCAACTGCTTAGTGAGCTTAGAGAAAAATTAGCTAAAAGTATTACCATTCAAATTCCATTGACAAAAGTCACAGATGATTTTATTGAAGAGATAAAAGTATTGCTTGAAGCTAACCCCGGCAATTGTACTGTAAAGTTCAGTGTTTTTGATATCGAAGAAAATATCAAAGTTGAAATGCCTTCTAAAAAAACGAAAGTAAATCTCTCCAACGATCTTATTCAGATGTTGGAGAGCCGTAAAGAGATAAGTTTTAAATTGAATTAATAGAACTTGTCTAATCAGCTGATAGTAAGTTGGTTAAATAGGGGGTGATTTAATGGTAGCGCCATAATGTCATTTAAAAACATTGGCAGGAAATTTGAAATAAATGTTGTAACTTAGTGAGACTGCCATCTTTGCGTTTCGCAATAGGAGTAAAAGAGTAAAGATGCTTAGTCGAACTATCCCGGAAGCGAAGGCATTTAAGCGAGTGAGCTCGGGATATTTTAAACGAATAATTTATAAATAAACTTAAACCTTTTTTTATGGCACTTGAAATAACAGACAGCAACTTCGAAGAAATTGTGATGAAGTCAGATAAACCTGTATTGATTGACTTTTGGGCAGAATGGTGTGGACCTTGCCGTATGGTTGGTCCTGTGGTAGAAGAACTTTCAAAAGACTATGAGGGAAAAGCTGTTATTGGAAAAGTAGATGTAGATAACAATCCAAATATCTCTATGAAATTTGGTATCCGCAATATTCCAACTTTATTGTTTTTTAAGAACGGACAAATTGTAGATAAACAAGTTGGAGCCGCACCTAAATCTGCACTTGAGGCAAAATTGAAAGCGCAATTTTAAGAATTAAACTAAAGTATACAATAGGCAGTACGCAATTTCGTTAATTGCTTATTGCCTATTATTTTTTTGCCTACTGACAAATGAGTATCGACAAAATTCACTTCCCGGAATTACAACAGTTCAGTCACCTCGAGTTCATGGCTCGCCAGGTAGTGGAGGGTTTTATTACCGGTTTACATAAAAGTCCATTCCATGGATTCTCTGTGGAGTTTGCGGAGCATCGCTTATATAATAAAGGAGAATCTACACGCCATATTGATTGGAAACTTTATGGGCGAAGCGATAAACTTTTTGTAAAAAAGTATGAAGAGGAAACCAATCTTCGCTGCCAGATCGTAATTGATAATTCATCTTCCATGTATTTTCCCATTCCGGAAAAAGGTGACAAGGGACAAATGAATAAGATGGCGTTCTCTGTTTATTGTGCTGCCGCTCTTGCAGAATTATTAAAGAAACAACGCGATGCTGTTGGATTAAGTGTTTTTTCTGAAAAAGTTGAGTTGAATACACAAAGTAAATCGGGAAATGTGCACAATAAAATGTTGTATCACGAACTGGAGAAGTTATTAAAAACAACTGAGCCAGGAACGGTTCAAAAAAATACATTCGCTATTGACTCTTTGCATGAGATCGCTGAAACCCTTCACAAACGCTCCCTCGTAATTATTTTTAGTGATATGATGGACAGCCGCAATAACTCCGATGATCTTTTTCATGCATTGAATCATTTGCGCCATAATAAACATGAGGTAATTCTATTTCACGTAGTAGATAAGGCTAAGGAACTTGATTTTGATTTTGAGAACAGGCCATATGAGTTTATTGATGTGGAAACAGGTGAGCGCCTAAAAGTAAATGCAGCCGATGTAAAAGAAAATTATGTGAATACACTTTCGCAATATAAAAAAGACCTTATGCTCCGCTGCTCGCAATACAGGATAGATTTTGTTGAGGCTGATATTAATGAAGGTTTTCACCAGGTGTTAATGCCTTACCTGGTTAAGAGATCAAAAATGTTGTAATTACTTTAAAGAGTTAGTAATTTCTTTTGCAACAAGAGTAAATTTTCTCAGCGAGGTATTTCCGGTAATTTTATTCACCTTCATGTTAAATACCACATTGGCTTTTCTTACCATAATAAAATAAAAATTTTCCTTATCACTGTGAAAATAGGCTTCATCACCCAGGCCATCTACTGCCTTTACTCCCTCATGATTTTCGTTTGCGGTTTTAGTATCTGAATATTTTTTCTGGGCCTCTTCTATGGATGGATACTGTTCAATTAAAAAATAAACAACTCCATTTCTGTTTGTTGTGGAGTCGGTACCGTTAGCGGTAAATGAGCACAGATAGGTGATCGTATTTCCTTTTGTCCATGTGCTGTCAGTTTGATGCACGTTTTCACCAAGTACTCTTTTTGCATCTGTTAAGTTAAGGGCATTGGAAGGTGTTATGGAATATAATGTTGAATTGTTGCTTTCTGAAGTAGTGCAGGCCTGCAGCATGAGCGTTGCAACTATAATAGTGAAAAGTAATCTCATTTGTTTTTTCATAATAAATTAAATAATTCTTTTTTGTTTAGCGCTTTCCTTAATTGTTTTGTCCAGTCGTTTTAAGCGGGTCTCTTCCTGTTTGGCATTCATAATCCAATGAATGATGACTTTCCGGTAGGAGGGAGCTTGTGTTGCGAAAAACACCCAGGCGCTTTTATTTGCTTTAAATTTTTTCTCGTACAATGAGGAAAGTTCTTTTGCTTCATTTTCATGTGAATAAATTCTCGATTTGTTTTCCTTCCTATGCTTAAAACTGGCGAGCCCTTCCGGCCGCATTAATCCTTGTTTGGTAAGCGTTTCTATCTTTTTGATATTTATTGCACTCCAGATACTTGTTTTTTTTCTGGGTGTAAATCTAATAGTGTAACTTTTTTCATCAATAGATTTTCGTATTCCATCTATCCAGCCAAAGCAAAGCGCTTCATCTACCGATTGCGGCCAGGTTATACTTGGTTTTCCGCTTTTTACTTTATAAAAGCCAACCAGTAATTCTTTTTTTTGCCTATGATTTTTTTCTAACCATTTTCTGAAATCGAGTTGTGTTTTAAAGAAGGTGGGTTTCACTTTTGTTTTAATTTTTTCTCTTTACTGGTATCCATATTTCTTCTTCAGAATTCGGATCGTCATTTTTATATTTTCCGTTCATTAAAGCAAAGTGGGGCCTCTCGTCCAAATCATAATTTGATTTCGGCATCCATTCGGAAAAAATATAATTATATGTTTTAGCGCCTTCGCTTGCAGGCCCTTTATGAATGAACACCGCATATGATCCCGAAGGTATGATCATTGTTTCCATTTCATTGGGAACATGATTAAAATTACTTACTTCTATGGCCGCCCATTTAGCGAATTCATTTGCAGGATTAAAATTTTTAAAGAATAAAATATTATCATAAATTTCCAATGAAAACAATTCTTCGCTCACATTGTTTTTAATCTCGTTTCTTCTGGGTATAAACCCATGCCACAATTCCTTGGTTGTATTATTGGCAAACGACATGCGTTTTTGTTTGCCTACTAATTTTTTTTCTTTCAGTGTTTCAAAGCGTGGTTCCATTAAAGTTGATTTTTAATTTGCATTCTCATCCACTTCAAAAATTCCGAATGTGTTATTGTCCAGATCAATAAAATAGCCTTGCCAGCAGCGGCCGGGTATTCCGAATTTTGGTAATGCTACCTGTCCGCCATTTTTAAGTATAAGTTCATTTGTTTGGTCAAAATTTTCAACTTGTATAGAACAAACATAAGCATTGGTGCCCATTTGTGTAGAGGGTGTTTTTGCGGGACGTTTTAAGAGCCCGCCGTTTATGCTGTTTGTTTCAATCCTGTAATATTCTATGGGAACAAATTCTTCCTTTATAAATTTCCAGCTGAAAATGTTTTTGTAAAATTCGATATCCCTGACAGGATTTGAAGACTGAATCTCAAAATAACCTATTGTATTCATTGGTTTAGAATAATGTTTATTTGTCCGTTAATTTTTTAATGACTTTTTCTACATGTTTTCTTTTTGTGTCTTTTTCAATGTCTCCTAGCCTGGATGTAAGTGTTTTTACAAAAAGCTTTTTATTTTTATCATTTATAATGGGCATGGCCCTCTCGGCGTACATGGGCAATTGATTGGTGGGGCTAGTCAATAATTGTTCTATTAGTAAAGAAAATGCACCATCAGCATATGGTTTTAGTGAACACAGTTTGATGAGAATATTTACCGCATGATCTTTTGTAATAACGGAACCTTTATTGGTGGCTAAAATAATTTTTGCAAGGGCGGCATAAATTATTTTTGGATTTTCCAGAGTAATGGTGTGAATGGCGGTCATGGCGCCCCATTGCAGGCGATTGTTCTTATGATCGAGCAATGCTGTAAAATCTTTTGCGTACGGAGCGATCATTTCGGGTTTGCGTTCTCCAATTTCATAGAGAACTTTTATACAGTCGTGCTGTATGTCCTTGCTTTTGTTGTGAAGGTTTTCAATAAGCTCCCTTACCGCATTTTTATCTTTTTTGTCGGTAATTTTTTTTGCCAGATCCTGGTTGGGTACTTCATCTCTTCGTCCAAGTGAGGATGCTAATTTTTCTATAACACTCATAATTATATGTTAATTAACAAAATTAACCTAATTAACAGCTAACAGGCGCTTCTTGTGTCATGATGCAGATCCAGTTTTCATTTTCTTTTTTATAGGTATTTGTTACCCATTGTTCCGAATTGAACGGTTCGTTCAAATAAGATCCGATATTTTTTCCGCGAGTGGTAACTATAGCAATATCATTGTGAACTTTTACTTGTACTATTTCTTTTTTCATTGCAGTATGCTGTAAGCTTCCGGAGTCAATGGATTTTAGGAATCGCTCCTTGCTTATCAATCCCATCTGTGGTTCGAGTATTACCCAGTCGTTCGACATTAATTTTGAGATCTCATTACTATTGTTTGAGATCAGTGTTTCGTTAAGCTTATCTTCTAAAACCTGGAATCGTTTTGTTAATTGGTCGTTTATCATTTCTTGTTAATTTTTTACTAATGCAAAAATAGGTTGAATTTGCGATACGTACTTGAATTTTAATTTATTTTTCTATTCCCGGTTTTTTAGGGTTTATCTCTGCCTGCAAACCGCTCTTTCCCCAATAAAAAATTTATTGCTTTTATTATATTTTTGTGAATGCTTTCGTTGGTTTTTAATGATGCAATATATTTTACGATCTCTTTCCTTCGGGAAGGCGGCAGTTGGTCAAAAACGATTTTAGCTTTTTTATTTTCTTTAAGGGCCTTCAACAATTTCGGGTGTGGTTTAATTGTTCTGTCAGCGGGATCATAGGTTATTGCAAGCGTTATTGTTTCGCCGATTCGCTTCGGCGAATTTTTTAGCATAATGGTATTAATGTAAAGTCTCCATGCTCCCCGAAATTTTACCAGGGTTTGTTTGTAAGGCTTATCGTTGATTGTTCCCTGAATGGGGATGTGTCCTTTTTCTTTACTGGCTAACTTAAAAATTGCTGCTAATATTTTTTCAGGGACAAAAACAAAGGGATTGATGCCAATGATATTTATAACGGCTTTGAATTTATGCAAAACTACAGCACTATGATTTTTCTGGTCTCCAGGATGTTGTTTTTTTCGTCCAACAGATTAGCAAAATAAATTCCTTTATATCCCCAGTCGGCTGCACTTACTGTTATTGGTTGTCCGTTAAAACCTAAAGTATAAACAACCTGGCCGAGTATATTGGTAATTTTAATGCGACGTACTTTTGTTGCAGCAAAATTTTTTCCCGCATCAATAGTTATGTATTCACAGGCGGGGTTAGGGTAGATGTTGATGTTAAGTATTTCTTTTTTTAACCTGGCAACTCCCAGTGGTCCCACATGAGTTATTCTTACACTATCCATAAACACATCAGTCAAAGGCCTGTCATTCGTATCTGTAGGAACTATTCCAATAGTTTGCACAACAGTAAAGCTGGTAGTTACTATGCCAAAAACCGGGTAGTTAGGATCGAGGTAACTGTTATTTAATAAGTTTATGTAAAACTGGCTTCCGCCGGTGTTAGGTCCGGAGTTAGCCATGCCCAATGATTTTTGAACATTGCTCGCGCGTGAATCGAATTCATCCGGAATTGTATAGCCGGGCCCTCCATTGCCTGTACCTGTTGGGTCGCCACCTTGTATCATAAAGCCACTGATCACCCTGTGAAAAATAATGGAGTCGTAAAATTTTGCATTTACTAAATCATAAAAATTTCC
>CAZQIC010000018.1:0-51531 GCA_964593555.1 uncultured Bacteroidia bacterium
CTAAAAAAAAATACGGTTACATTTGTTAAAATCAATTAATAGAACCTCCCTTAATTTTATATCAACATTTTTTGTTCCGTATTTTAAATCAAACGATTCTGTATTTATTTCCTTGTTGTTTAACGAGTCGGCTATAGAGTACATTTTTATAAATGCAGTTTCATCATGGCACGTAGCTGAAAAATAAAGTTGAAGCACAGTAAATATAACAGCTATAGCTATGCAAACTTTTTTAAATGCTTCTCCATTTATAGAACTATAGAAGGGCTCCGCAGCACCAATCCCAATACGTGCAGGGAGATTGGTCACCTTAAGGCCTGTTCTTATGTCGTCTGCTGTAACATATTCGCCCTTAAACCAGACAAAATCTGTACTTGTTTTTTCACAACTTAATATATATGGAGGACAAACATATTCTTCAACAACCGAATGATCAGAGAAGTCGACTTTAAATGGGAATTCGCCTGCAGCATGCATCAGCTGGGAAGTGTATTTAGCGAAAAGTTCGAATTCGCTTCCCTGGTAGGTATAAGAAGTCTTACCTTTTTCTTTTATTGGCGCATCATTTATCTGTTCCAGAATGGTCCAGTGTCCATTATATTGAGCCAGGTAAGCATATCCATAAATAGGATTAAAAAGAGTATACTCTTCCCAGAAATAAGAAGTTCCTTTTTCTTTTTTTGAGGATGCGCTAATAATGAGATATTGCTTTCCCTTAATTGATCCTGCTGTTCCAACGGGCAACGAGGGTGAAAATGTGTTCTTTAGTTTTGAGCTTGTTGGAAGTACAGTGCCTTCGTAGTTTTCGTATACTGCTCCGCAATGTGGACAAATAAGCGTATAGGAATATGATGCAAGGTAAAACTTGAAAGTTTTTTTGCATTTGCTGCAAGCATGTTCCTTTGCCGGTATTTGTTTTGCGCTGCTCATTCTACTTCCAGTCCTTGAATTTATCAATTGTAGACAATCCGAGTTCGATTATGTTCAGCACTTTCCCATGACTGATTTCCACCACATCACTACTATATAAACATACACTTGCGAATTCTGTTCCGTCGGGTTTAGAGAGTTCAACCTTAAAATATTCACTTACGTTCAATGAATCCTCGGGGATTTCCCCTTCCATCTTAAACTGAATTTGTTTGGTAGCTTCAACAACCGCGTACGATCCATTTTCAGTGTTAACAACCGCACCGGGAGCTTTATTTTTAACCAAATTTGGGTTTGCTTTCGCCGCTTTATTACTAAAAACAAAATAGGTAAGTCCTGATTCAATAAGCAATTGAAAAGTATTGCTTTTTTCGAACCACATAACCCACTCATTGGAGATAGCCAATGTGTTTACACTTCTTATCCGGCCAATGATCGTGAATGGGTCATTATTATAAAGTCCTGTTGCGCCTAATATTATAAGTGAGTTTTCGTCAGGAAGTATTTTGCAATTCATTTCTTCATCGATGGTGCTTCCGTTTATGTCAACTGTATAAACGTTTCCGCAGGCGGCACAGCAAATAGAAACAGCAGGAGGGAGATGAAGGCTGTATGCTTTTCCGCAATTAGGACAAATAAAATTTTTTGATGTGATCATTTACCTTTTTATGCGTGTGCTGTTAACTTTTGTTGCTTCCATTAATTTTAATATTCCATCATGCATCTCCTCAACACTATCATCGTTATATTTTAGATAATTACTTAGAAACACATCGAATGTAACTTTATTAAACTCAGGCCAGGTATGAATAGAAATGTGAGATTCTGTAAGACATACAACAGCAGTATAGCCCCCTGAAGGAAATTCATAATATACCTCGCCAACTTTTTGTAAAGAATATTTTTCAATACAATGATCTATATGCTTTTTTATTTTTTCGCAATGAGAAAGTTCAGAAGGATTTTTTACTTCGAACTCAGATATAATATGTAATCCGGGCTTGTACATTAAATACAGGATAAATGTAATAATAAGCTGGGTACAAAAAAAGATAAATATAGCCCGGATGCTATTATGTGAACTTTATTTTCCTGGCCGCCAGGAAACACATTTTCAAAAGAATAAGACCATGCCTGAAGCGGGAAATATTTGTTCGGCCATAGGTGCGCTCATGATAGCGGACAGGCAATTCAACAATACAGAGGTTAAGTTTATGTGCTCCGAAAAGCAGGTCAAAATCTCCAAAGGGATCGGAGTCGCCAAAGCAGGAGCTGTTTTTTAAAAGCTTCTTGTAGTCTTTCAGGAATAATGCCTTGGTGCCGCACAGCGTATCCTTAAATGACTGATCGAGGAGCCAGGTAAAAACAGAACTGAAAAATTTATTTCCTAAAAGGTTCAGGAATCGCATCGCTTCTCCCTCCACGGGATAAACAAGTCTACAGCCATTCACAAAATCTGCGCGATGACTGGCAAGTATATCGTAAAATTTAGACAGGTCTTCAGGTGCTACCGTAAGATCTGCATCAAGTATCATTACAATGTCTCCGCTTGCTGCGTCAAATCCTTTTTTAACAGCAGGATTTTTTCCCTTGTCGGATATCTGAATGGTTTTTATATCGTGTGTCGCGTTGTATTTTTCTTTTGTGTTTTGTATCACGTCCCATGTATCATCCGTAGAATTGCTTTCCACAAAAATTATTTCGGTTGCAGATCCTAATGCTGGAATTCTTTGAATGAGATTTTCTATGTTGCCGCTTTCGTTACGTGCCGGTACAATTACAGAAACAGAATATTTGTTCCCGTTGTTGACAGCAGCATATGGAGTAGCGAAGGAATAATTGTTGATGCAAAGTTTTCTGAAAAGGGGCAATTTTGAAAGAATATTATTACAAAGCTCAGAGAGCAATGGAATGTAAACCGGCAGAATCATTCTGCGGGAATTCCTGTAAACATGAAAGCCTGATAAAAACAATAAATTATTTATTTCATTTAAGCTTAACCAGCTTTGATTAGGTGTTTTGGCTTTGTAGCCGATCCATTCTCCAAATTTTAAGATCGGCTCCCACAAAAAATTATAATAGGTAACAATGATCTTTGTTTGAGGATGGCAAACGGAATGTAATTGTGAGAAAACAGCCTGTATATCATTAACGTAGCCAACGAGGTTGGACAAAATAATCAGATCAAATTTTTTATCTAACTGTATGTTTTCAGCATTCATGACACGGAGCTCCAGTTGAGGAAATTGTTTTTTTGCTTCCGAGATCATTCCTACGCTAAAATCTATTCCTGTTTTTTTTGTGGCTTTAATCTCATACAGTAGTTCTCCTGTCCCGCAGCCAATTTCAAGCACACTGGTATCATCCTGGATAAAATAGTTGCAGTACTTTGTAATATCATTCCAATAATACTTTTTTGCCCTTCGCTGGTTTATTCTTTGGGATGCGAGTAAATCGAAATATTTTTTGTGGTCAATGATCATTGCTTATGCTGGTAATCCTCAAGTAAAAATAAACGAAAAATTTCATTTGTGCCTGTGCTTTCCTTATCTGCCAATACAAGGAAATTCAATTCGCCTTCCACGGATAAATATTTATTTTTTAATGTTCTTAATGTTATTCTGTTGTCATTTTTGTTTAGAACGGTTAAAATGAATTGTTCATTTTCACCGATCGTATATGAATCTGCTGCAATTATACTTTGATTGTTTAGTTTTACGGAAAGATACCTGCCGGACTGTGTTTTGATGGCAACAACATCTCCCTGTAGATATGTCAGGAAGAATTTCTCCGAATTACCTATCGCACCTGAATTGCATGTTAGCATATTTTTATTTTGTTCAGACAAAGAGAAATAATTCATATTGGATCCTCTGAAATATATTGCCTTGTCAACACCAATAGACTGGATCAGGGTTTCTGAATATTCAATCTGCGGTAATCCTGCGATTCTTCTTTCCCAGTTGTATGGCTTCAGCAAATCATACCATTCCATGCTTGGTGTTGTCTGCAAAAATCCTTTTAAGTAAGCTTCCTTGCTCATATCGTCATAATGGATCAGTCCCTTTTTATATTGCCAACTTTGAAACAGGTTGAGCGAGATAAATGAAAACAGAATAAAAGCAGCAGAAATTTTAATGATATTGTTTTTTGTGAACACATAATTAAAGCCTGCCGCAATTGGTAAACTTAGGAATGAATAATAATCTATAAAGGGACGTATTCCCCATGAAATTCCGTAACTCCAGGCCCACCATGAAGAAAGGATGAAAATACTGATAATGCTGACGGTTAGTGTAGAATAGAAAATTGCTTTGTTTGTTTTATAAAATGTGATCAGTCCAATGAGCGCAAAAAACAAAACAGGGGTATAAATAAAAATTCCTTTCCTGAAACTGAAAAGAAACGGAATGATTTTCGGACTGTTAAAAATAAAATGCTCATCAATATAAACATCGTATATCCATTTACCCGTTATGTATTTCCAGTAAAAAAATTGCAATGAAACAATTGCGAATGAAATTAAGGAAGCAAGAATTATTTGTTTGAAACGCGGTTTAATAAGTTGGACAAAAGATTTAATCCCTCCTTTATTACCAATGCCGAGCATTAAAAAATAAATTATAGTGGTTATTGCCAATGGCCTTATTAAAACCATAAGTCCGAAACAAAGTGCAAAGCAAAAAAGATATTTTTGTTTTTCGAGCTTCAGCCAGCTAAAAAAATTATACATGCATATACAGGTCAAGGCAAACGAAACCGCATGGGGCATAAGGCCTTCGAAGGTAGAATACCACAATAGGTTGGTTCCAATTACAATAGTAAGCAGGGTGAAGGCGGTAATTTTATCTGAGAAAAAACACAGCAATAGTTTTCTTAAGTAAAATAAACCCAAGCATAAATAAGCCCATACACCAATTGTCATTGCATTTTGATAGGGCAGGGAATATCCGTCCTGAGTGGCTCCGGATATTCCGGCGGTAAAATGTCCGATTAAGAAAACGGGAGATAGAGCGACGCTGAGTCCAAGCGGATGTTTAATGAGTTTATTCCCATTCTCAATTTTATAATACCAGATCTTGTCCTTGTAATAGCCCGGATCTTTGTCAATGAAATTTAATTTGAGATCATGATGAATAAATGTTGCCGGTAGATATGTATAGTAACTTGGCCCGTCAATAATTATTCGATTTTGTTTCCACAAACCCAAATAGGATGCAATGACGATTAGAAATAAAAAAATAAATGCAATAGCACGGAGGCTATAGGAACTTTTGAACGAAGTGTATCTTTGGCTAAAGCGCACAGGTCATAAAGATAGCCACTCCTTCCGGGCTTATGAAACTTACACAGTATGAGATTTTTCTATTCTCCGAAGGTTTTTACAAATCCCAGGGATAATTCTATTGTAAGGCCTGTATGGGCATAGTTTGAGCTGTTTGCGAAACTTTGTGTAAGCCTGATCTCGGGAGCGAACGCACCCTTACATTCTTCAAATGCAAAAGCGGCTCCAAGACTAATCATACTTCCATAATCGAAGTTTCGAAAATATTTGTACCTGTATTTTTCTACTTCTGACATATAAAATAGGTCTGGTTTTTTACTGTTTTCAAAAAGTTTCACCGCTCCATAAAATCCGGCGTTAGCAAATAATACTATACCTTTTTTAAGATTATAACGGTATTGACATGCGAAGGGTAGTTGAAGGTAGTGTAATCGGGCTGAAAAATTTTCTGTGTGAGTATACGCTGCTGTATCACCCAGCTGTACTCTATAGTTTATGTCAGCCCCAACTTCTTTGAACAAATAAATGTATTCGAACTGAAGCGCGAATTTTTGAGAGATTTTATATTTTATTCCCTGACCCAAACAAAGGCCCATTCTTTTAACTGGAGAAAAACCGGTAGTCGGAAGAACAGAAGGGAAGCTGCGTAATTCAGATGTATTAAACCCGAATCGTGTAGTTTGAAAAAATTGAGCCGTTGAAAATGAAGGAGAGAACAAAATACTTATTGTAGTAATAAGTATTGCCTTTATATAGGTACTGGAGAATAATAGCGTTTTCATGTATCTATAGCATTGGTTAATTTTATAACAATTGGAATAACTAAAAGATACATGGGTTGAAAAAAAAGTTCAGGTTATCCCGGTAACCATACTTATTGACGAAGGGATTCGTGAAAGTTGCCTGATAATGGAAGTCTCTATTTATTTAGCTGTGCTATTGTTTTACTCTGTATGAGGCTATCGAGCCAATCTGAAATATCCAGATGTTTAAGGGATGCAGATTCGGGAGACTTGATAAGATGGGCAGCATATCGCGTTTTGGTTTCCTTGTATAAAGGAAGAAGTTGTTTTTTATCGGCTGTATTGACGAGTTTTTTTATGAAAGAAAAAAATATTTTTTCTCCATCGCCAACTGCATTTTTTTGGTGAAGGAATCTGTAAGTAGATTTTTGCATGTAGTTAACAAGATCCATATCCTGTAATTCGATGCGTATCATAATGAGTAATATTTTTCCTGACCAAACAACATATTTTTGTAGATCCGGATCGGGCATATTCAGCAGTTTGTTTATCCAAAGGAGAGAATTTTTCATTTCGCCTAACGCAAAATATAAGTATGCAATATTAAAGTGAAGCATTTTTTCGTCAGGGGCATTCATAACACCTGTAAAAGAATTAATTTTTTCACTCAATTCTCCAATGACCGAACGGATCCTCTCAAATTTTCTTTCGTTTATATATATATCTGTGATAACCACTGCGTAAAGCACAAAGATTTTTGCTTCCGTATTAATATCAAGTTTAATATTCAGCTTTTCGATCTTGGTTTTCATTCCTCTCACTATTGTTTCACATTCATGATAGTGCTTCAATGCCATTCCAACCTGGATATGGTTGTTGATGGACCTGATATAGTTGAGTGGGGCTTGTTTTATAAGGTCGAGGGATGACTCAAACAATCTTATGTTTTTACGACTGAAGTCAAATGATAATTTTAGATTTTTTGTAATATAATAAGTGTACATCTGATGGATGTAATTATAAATGATCAGCGATGTCGTAGTGATCGCGTTCTTTTCAGATTTTAGAAGCGGATCATTGTAAAGTTGATCTATCCGTTTTCTTATGAAATCTTTTTTAAGATGCGATGTTTCCCTAAATAAATAGGCTATATGTGACATGAGTAAGGAATAGTCGTCCTGATTTTTTACTTTTTGCAATGCTTCAGTTTGTTCCTGTATTTGATTAAGAAAAATATTGTCTTTCAGTTTTAGTTTTAACGTTCTCTGCACTCTGCCTTCCCAAAGCAATGTTTCATAAACAATTAAGTAATTGTCGGCCTTGGTGGCATTCTTTTTTATGTTCCTAAGTAGTTTTTCACACTCATTAAAAAGTCCTTTTTGGTGCATGATAGCAACCTGGTGCAATTCTTTTCGCAACAAGGATTCAGTCGACAAATTAAGATGGTATATATGCAGACTGTCCTTCACCATATCATACAGATAATTTTTAGCGGCAGCAAAATATCCTGCCATCTTTTCATCCTGCAATAATTTTTTTACTTCGTTTTCATTGTATGCTTCCTGCTTCTCAATAATGTCAAATAGTTTTTCGTATTTGTTTTTTCCGCCTATTGCATGTTTTGCTGCGTATATTTTAAAATACCTTTTTTCGGAAGGTGTTAATGATTTAATCAGGTCAAAAAGTGATGTGGAGGTTACCATTTTGAAATATTTAAATAAATATACGCAAAATCAGACTTTTGATAATAATAAAATCTTTCATAGTATATAAAAAACGAGGAGAATAAATTTGAGGATATCAGCAAAAATCAGATCAGGCTTTTAATATTGGCTTTCTTTTGGATTGACTGCTGATTGGTGCGAATTTAAATTTGCATATAAGAAACATGGAAAAGAATCTTTTAATAGTTTTTATTTTAATTGCAAATATTATAAATGCGCAGTCATTTCCTGATCCTGTAACTTTATCTACCGGCCAGGGAAGCCAAGGGTCGCCTGATCCTATCTGGAAAATATCCGACTGGTATAGTTCGCCGCCTAACCCTATGACAATATCATATGGTCCCGCATTAATTTCCAATAACTGCGCACCCGGAGCCTGGGTCGATCCTGCGACACTTCCTGCACCGATAAATAATGGAAATTGGATAAGCGCGCCGGGGTTTTCATGTGCAACAGATACTGCGGCCGGATACATA
Organism: uncultured Bacteroidia bacterium; assembly: GCA_964593555.1. Lineage (GTDB taxonomy): Bacteria > Bacteroidota > Bacteroidia > JAFLBG01 > JAFLBG01 > CAZQIC01. The sequence continues at coordinate 8,159 of CAZQIC010000018.1, forward strand.
TTTTATAGACTAACACTTGATCTGCCCAAATCATGCAGTGGAAACAGTATAGCAAAGCCCGGAGTTTTTAAATTGAATTTTTCGGGGTACGTTGATAATGCGATTGCGGATGTTTTTGTAAATGGTGTCAGCAAAGGATTTAGCGGAGGGAGTTATTCGGCCGGTTCACAAATTAATGTCCTCTTAACTGGGCCATGGGTTCCCGGAACAAATTATGTAGATGTATTGGTATATAACATTACACCTTGGTCTGGTCCCAATCCATACGGATTACTTTTTGTGGCGAACATAGATACGCCTGCTACGGTGTGCAAGACATGTAGTTTTCCTGAGGACAGTATTCCAAATGTATTTACACCCAATGGAGATAACATAAATGATAAATTTTATGTCCCCGGTGATGGCTTAACAGAATTGTCCTGCGAAATTTTTGACCGCTGGGGGTTAAAGGTTTATGAATACAGTCCGGATCGCGAATTCTGGAACGGAGAAACAATAAATGGAGAGAATGCTTCTGCTGGCACCTATTATTATATGGTTAATGCAACTTGTAATGATGCAAAGAAAAAGGTTAAGGGTTTTGTCCAATTGTTAAAATAAAAGCAAATTTTAGAAAAATGGTCATTAAGTCAGACCTTTGATAATAAGGCTTTTTTGAGTTGAGTAATCGCAATTTTCGGGGGAAATTAGAGTAAATATCTCTAAAGAAATGAATCGATATTTACCGTTTGTTTTTGTGTTTTTCATCGCAAATATTCTAAGTGCAAATGAAGATCATACCTCTGTAGCCAACAATCACGTACAATTTATTGAAAATAAGGGCCAGGTAACTGATGCCGCAGGTCACAGCAGGCAGGATATCCTATATTATTCTTCTACGGGGAAAGGCAACGTTTATTTGAGAACCAGCGGATTGAGTTACGTTATATTACAGGAAACAACAAGTGATGAAGAACAAATAGCTGCTCCTAAAATTATTTCGGGCCATAGAGTTGATATTGATTTTGAAGGTGCCAATACTGAAGTGGTTATTGCTACCCATAATCTTACAGGTACTGTTTTTAACTATTATTTAGCAAATTGTCCGGGTATCACCTCACAGTCATACGGGACAGTGGAGTACAAAAACATATACAATAAAATAGATGTTAAATTTTATGGACAACAACAAGGCGGATTAAAATATGATTTCATTGTAAGGCCCGGTGCAAATCCGGCAGATATAAAATTGAAATACAATGGAGCCGAGAAACTTACATTGGAAAATGAGAAGTTGATACTTACTACATCACTAGGTAATATGGGAGAATATATCCCTAAAGTTTACCAGGTTGTGAATGGAAATATTAATGAGGTTTCGGCAAAATATTTACTTACAGAAGAGGGAAGTGTTTCATTTGAGCTTGGAGAATATAAAAAGGAATTACCACTGATCATTGATCCATGGGTTACTTTTATTGGAGGCAGTGGTGATGATAATGGAGTCAGCATTTGTGATGATGCGCAGGGCGGCGTTGTAATAACCGGTTATACTTATTCGGGAAGCGCTACCACCTCTTTGTTTCCTGTAACGCCGGGAGTGTTTCAATTGACTCCGGGAGGTAATTCCGTTATGGATGCTTTTATTTCGAGGTTCGACAGTAATGGAAATCTTGTTTTCTCAACCTATTTCGGTGGCACGAATGAAGATTTCGGATATAGCATTACATCCGATGCTACTGGAAATATATTTTTTGCCGGAGCCACTGCATCTCCGAATTTATCTACAGCAGGGGTCGTGCAGTCATCGCCAGGTGGAAGCAAAGACATGCTGATTGCCAAGTTTAGCTCTATGGGTACAAGAATTTGGTCAACATATTATGGAGGGAACGGTTTCGATGACGCTACTTCAATAGAGCTTGACGTGGCAGGGAACATTGTTTTAACGGGAACCAGCGATGGAAATTTTCCGACAACGGCAACGTCTAATCAACCTGCTTTTGGAGGTGTAATGGACGCTGTTATTGTAAAGCTAAATGGCAATGGAACAAGTGTATTATGGGCAACATATTTGGGCGGGTCCTTGCAGGATGGCGCAACAGATATTGACATTGATATGGGGAACAACAGTATATACGTTGTAGGCAGAACAGGAAAAAACACCAGCAACACAAATAATTTTCCAACCACCGCCGGAACAGCGGCTCCGACTTTTATGGGGGGAAATAATCTTGGAAATCAAAATACAGTGTTCGATGGTTTTATCACCAAATTTAATTCCTCTGGAAGCCTTGTATGGTCCACTTTTTATGGTGGAACGTGGCTGGATCAATGTTCGGGAGTGGCTGTTGATGTAAATGGAGATGTGGTGATATCGGGTAAGACTTATTCTCCGGATCTTCCGGTAACCAACGGCCTAAGTAAAGGAAGTAATTATCAATCTTTTGTCGCTAAGTTGTCGGGCTCTGCAGGTACTACAACCTGGTGCCGGTATTTTGCTGATGGAAGTCAGGCAAGTGAAAGCCGGGGAGTGTATGTCGATAAAGCTTCGAACGATATTTTTGTTGCGGGCGACATTTATGGAAGTGGATTAATGCAATGGAACTGTGCACATCAAAAGTCAAATGGAGGTGGAGGTTTGACAGGTGAAGACACTTATTTGGCACGCTTAGATGCAAATGGAAATACTAAATGTAATTCATACCTGGGTGGTACGGGACACGATGAGTCTTCAATGGAATTAAATTTTACCCCTAACGGAACTCCTGGTTCGGTTTATCTTGGCGGAGATATTCTTATGCAAAATGGATCGATATTTATTACAGGATCAGGACTTAGCACATTTCCAACAACTCCTAATGCATACCAACCAAATTTTGCCGGTGGAAATGGGACTTGGCCTTCAGATGCTTTCGTAGCTAAAATTTGTTCACAGACCTGCGGACAAAATAAAATGAACATAAATTTTTCTGCAAATCCTTCTGCAGTTACTTGTGTAAATGTTCCTGTTAGTTTTTCCGATCTGAGCAACCCTTGTGATCCGGACAATATTTCATGGGAATGGACTTTTTTCGGAGGCACACCTGCTACATCCACACTTCAGAATCCAACGGGTATTACTTATGCGGCAACAGGCAAGCATGATGTAAAATTGGTGTTGCATAGCCCTTGTGGTGATGATTCACTTACACAAAATAATTACATAACCGTTTCCGGCCCAACGGCGATCATAAACATGGTGAATAACGTAGCGTGTTATGGACAAAGTACCGGAGGGTTATCTGTTGGCGTTGCTAATGGCGCTTCGCCGTTTTCTTATTCATGGTCACCTGTCGCAGGAACAAACAATATTATTTCAAATCTTGCTGTTGGAAATTATTCGGTAACAATTACTGATGCGCAAGGATGTAAGTCTTCCACCAGTACAAGCATTACACAATCACCGCAGTTAACAGCGGCTGCCGCATGGGTGAAGGATGCAACATGTAATGGAACTGCAACTGGTGCAGCAACTGTTGCTGCTGCAGGCGGTACACCCGGATATATTTATCAATGGAGTAATATGGCTGTGCAAAGTACTGCTTCTGTATCAGGGCTTATCGCAGGGAATTACCAGGTTACAGTAACCGATAACTATGGTTGTACAGTAATATCAAACAGTGTAACTATTGGCGAGCCCACTCTGTTGTCAATTGTGACGAACACAATAAATCTTATTTCCTGCAATGCAGGCAGCAACGGAAGTGTTGTTGCAGCGGCTAATGGTGGAACTGGATCATACAATTATCAATGGAATACATCTCCTGCACAAAATAGAAATATTGTTACCGGATTGTCGGCGGGAACGTATACTATAACTGTTTCAGATGCGAATGGCTGTACAGCCGAGGATTTTATAACAATGACAGAACCTACACCTGTGATGTTATTGGCTTATACAAATAATGATGCACACTGTAATCAGGCCGACGGAATTGCAACGGCCAATGTTGGGGGCGGTACCCCGGGCTATGTTTATTCATGGTCAACTAATCCGGTTCAAAATACTGCTGTTGCTTCCGGGCTACCTGCAGGAACGTATACTGTTTCCGGAACTGATGCGAATGGATGTTCTGCTTACATTCCCGTCATAGTTGGAAATTTAAATGGTGTTGTCGCAACTGCTGCAGTTAGTAATTCTGTAACCTGTTTTGGAAGCTGCGATGGCACTGCAAATGGAATTCCTATTGGAGGTAATGGGCCATTTAATTATTTATGGAGCAATGGACAAATATCCGCTCTTTCAACCACGTTATGTGCAGGCACCTATTCTTTAGTTATTACAGATGCGGATGGATGTACGGATATGGATGTTGTTACCATTCAGCAGCCGCAGCCTGTGTTGGTAAATTCTCAAAATGTGGGACCAATTTGTATTGGACAAAACACAACTATATCTGCAACCGTGAATGGAGGTAACGGAGCATACAGTTATGTTTGGCAGCCTGCAGCACAAACAGCACAATCGATTATTGTTTCTCCAACAACAACTTCAACTTTTACAGTTGTTGTTAGTGATGCAAATGGATGTTCATCGCAGCCTGTAGTTGTTACAGTTAGTGTGAATCCTGCGCTGAATGTTCAGGCGTCAAATCCTGTACCTGTTTGTAACGGCAATAGTGTTGCACTTACGGCACTTGCTTCGGGAGGCAGCGGAACTTATTCTTATACCTGGCTGCCGCAGAATACAATTGGAAATCCGATTTCTGTTTCACCGGGATCTACAACTGCATATACAGTTAAAGTGGATGATAATTGTAACAGCCCTTCTGCATATGCAACAGTTACAGTGAGTGTAAACGAGTTGCCTGCTGTTACATTCTCGGCTTCAGATAGCAGCGGCTGCGCGGCATTCTGTACGCAGTTCAATAATACAACTGCAAACGCTGTTTCGGGTGCATGGAGTTTTGGCGATGGCAATACTTCTACATCAATGAATCCTGGAAATTGTTTTCAAAATCCCGGGTCATATAATATTTCTCTTATGGTAACCGATGCGAATGGATGTTCAAATACTTTGGTGGTAAATAATATGATAAATGTTTTTCCAAATCCGATCGCAAGTTTTGTTTCTACTCCTGATAAAATTACTATCACTGATCCGGTTGTTCATTTTACCGACAATTCAATTGGTGCATACCGCTGGCAGTGGAGTTTTGGTGATGTAATAAATTCTTATTCATCTGAGCAAAATCCTTTGTTTGAATACAGCGATTCGGGTTCTTATAAAGTATCGCTTGTAGTGTATAATGAATTTGGTTGTTCAGACAGTCTTTCAAAATACGTAACGGTTGAACCTGACTACGCCATATATTTTCCGAATACATTCACCCCAAATGGTGACAATAAGAATGACATATTTAAAATGGCTGGCATAGGTGTTGATGAGTATGAACTTTTAATATATGACAGGTGGGGTGTTATGATTTTCTTATCAACAGATATTAATGTGGGATGGGATGGAAGAATGGAAGGACAAACTGATATAGTACAGCAGGATGTTTATGTATGGAAGACGAACATCAAAGATATTTACGGGAAACAACATAGGTTCACCGGACATATCAACCTGATCAAATAGTTCGCCAAAGAAGAGTTTTTCCACTGTTTATATAGGGAAAGCATTCGATTTAAATTTCTCAATTTGTTTTGTTATATTTACTATTACGGGCTTATTTACTCCCCTCCCGTTAAGTTAATAGAAGCAAGGCATGTTGGTCAGAAAGATTTTCTTTATTTTTTCGTTGTCAAGTTTTATGGTGTTGTCAGCAGCAGCGCAGAATAAAAAATTTGACGCGAATAGGCTGTATTCAATAGCTTATTCAGTAAAACACAATGGAGATTGGGTCCGTTTTAAGGCGGAGAAAAAATTGCCGGCAATTTCTTTATTGAATGATAACAAAACCATCTTTGGCTTAGGGGCCAGCGATAACATGAGTCTGGTGCGTACGGAAGAGGACGACCTTGGAATGACTCATTATCGTTATCAGCAAATGTATAATTCAATCCCGGTTGAATGCGCTGAATACATAATACATTCGAGAAATGGTATCGCTATTTCTGGTAATGGCCGATTGACACGCGGGGTAAATATTAATACTGTCCCCGGGATACTTCCTGCCGAAGCCATACAAAAAGCTAAACAATATTTTCCTGCCAATAGATATCAGTGGGAAGATGAGGGCGCCGAGGAAATGTTGAAGGATATTCGTAAAGATCCATTTGCAACATATTATCCCTCCCCGGAATTAGTGGTTGCACCGCTTGACTTTTCAGACGAGAATTCTGCAATGCGCCTTGCATACAAAATGAATATATATGCTACGGATCCTTTAATAGGTAAAACGGTGTATGTAGATGCGTTGACAGGAGCTCTTTTATTTACGCTTGAGCTAATTCAGGATGCTGATGCCGTTGGCACTGCTGTTACAAGGTACAGCGGCATTCAAACAATTACAACGGATTCGGTTGCTCCAGATCTTTTCCGTCTTCGTGAAACTGGAAGAGGAGGAGGAGTAGAAACATATAATATGAAAAAATTGGTGAGTTATGGAACAGCTGCTGATTATACCGACAGCAATAATTATTGGGATACAACAAATACGAATCAGGATCAGGCTATTCCTGATGCACATTGGGGCGCCGAAATGACTTATGACTATTATATTCAGAAACACAACCGGAATAGTTATGATAACAAGGGAACAAAACTCGTAAGCTATGTGCATTTTGCTGTTAACTATATAAACGCATTTTGGAACGGTACGTATATGACCTATGGTGATGGCAATGGAACATCCTACAAAACACTTACCTCACTCGATATTGTGGGACATGAGATGACGCACGGAGTAACACAAAATTCGGCCGGACTTATTTATCAAAATGAATCTGGCGCATTGAACGAATCCTTCAGTGATATTTTTGGTGTAAGTATCGAACATTTTGCAAAACCATCCAGCTCAAACTGGTTAATGGCAGATGAGATCGCTACCCCGGCATTTCGTTCCATGTCCGATCCAAAATCATTTACAGATCCCGATACATACAAAGGGCAGTACTATTATATTGGTACGCAGGATTATGGCGGGGTGCATAGCAATAGCGGCGTACAGAATTTTTGGTTTTATGTGCTTGCAATGGGAGATACAGGAACAAATGATTATAATCGTAACTACCAAGTTGCAGGGATAGGAAGGGACAATGCGGCAAAAATCGCTTATAGAAATCTTACGGTCTATCTCGGAAAAAATTCACGTTATATCGATGCTAGAGAAGGAGCAATATGTGCGGCGGAAGATCTGTTCGGGATGTGTTCTGCAGAAGTTTTTGAAACGGCAAAAGCCTGGTATGCGGTTGGTGTAGGAGATCCTATTGCGGATAATGATGTAAGATTAATATCCGTTACTGTACCAATAAGCAAATGCGGATTAACTGCCTCTGAAAACATTTCTTTTCTTTTTCGGAACAGGGGTTGCACAACATTATCAGGAGGGGATACAATTTTTGCCACATATCGTTTAGATACTTTAACAATAGCGACAGATACAATTTTATTGCCTTCGCCAATGCTGCCGGGAGATTCATTGTATTGGACCTCTACAAAACCTGCCGATTTTTCCGCGGTAGGTTTGCACGTAATAGACGGGTGGATAAACCATCATGGTGATACGTTGAATTTTAATGATACTATTAAGGGACTTTATGTTTTTAACATTCTTTACCAAAATACCAATGTTGCAATTTTATCGATGGCCTCTCCTAAATCCGGTTGTCAGCTCTCGAACAGTGAGCCAATAATAACTAGGGTACAATTCAGGGGATGCGATTCCCTTGCTGTCAATGAACAGCTTGTGGTGGGATATAGAGTTGATAATTTGCCTGAAGTAAAAGAAACGCTTGTGGTAAACCCAAGGGTACTTCCTTACGGAGTGATCACTTATACATTTTCGACAAAGGCAGATTTCTCGAAGGATACTTCCTATAATATAAGCAGCTGGGTTGAGTATACACCTGACGTTATACATTATGATGACAGCATCCTTACTTATAGAATCAATAAACCAATGAATGTGCGCGACAGCCTCGTTACTTTTGATGACACCACTCTGGCGAAGAATGAGTTTTATAAAACTACAGGTTCGGGAGCACAGGTTTTCCTTTCTACGGGGGCCGCTCATTCAGGTGTGCGTGGTTTACAGATGACAGGTAAAGACTGGTATACTAAAAGATCATCTTACAAAACACCAACTGATCTTAATACATGGACTGCCAATAATGAGTTGTTGGCAAAGGTCTGTTTTTGCGTAGACGCAAGGGATTGGAGTAATATAATGATGCACTTCGACAGAAGGCAAACATACAACTCAACTTTCCAGACTTTTTACCAGTATAACACAGTCTATACGAGTAATTTAAGGATCACTGTTGATGGAACACAAATAGGTGATACATATCACCCTGTAACAAAATCTTCCGACCAGTGGAGAAAGGATAGTGTTGTTCTTGATGCCTTTGCCGGAACTTTTTGCACAGTATGTTTTGAGACAAAAAATTACCTGAGTGTAAATTACGAGCAGATCCTGAATGGTGTTGGAGACAATGCGTTTCTTGATAATGTTTATTTTACAGGAATTGTTAAACCTAAAATTCCCGCGGTTGATTTTAATATTTATCCGAACCCGGCGAGCAACAGTTTTACCATCTCTTACTCTGCTGAAGAGGAGGGGGCGGTCAGCATAAAAATTGTGGATATACTAGGAAGAGTAATGACAAATGAAAACAGGACTATTGCAAAGGGGAATAATTATTTATTGCTAAATACTCTCTCCTGGCGTGCTGGTGTATATGTTGTTCAGTTTGAGGCAGGCGATGAAAAAATAGTTAAGCAATTGGTGATTAATTAGCCTTACTAAACACCAAGAATAAATTCTCCTTTTTTTATTTTTTTACCGTTCACCATTATTTCTACGAGGTGTTTTCCTTTGTGGTGCTTACGTGTTGAGAAATCCTTGATCAACTGCTCCTTAGAAATATTTATTTTTTGTTTTGGTTGCAGGTCAATTTCCTTTAGCTTAAAAACTTTAGCAGACAAGGCCGCAGATTTTTTTTGATAGTGAATGATATAATCTATAACCAGCTTTTGCGTTTTATTTTTTTGAGACACAACATCAAAACCAAATTTCAATTTTTGGCCAAGGCGAATTTTTGGAGAAAGAATTTTAAAATTCTTGATGTCGATCTTCGGATTTTTTTCAAAATCAAAAACTGCCAATGATCTGGCATCTCCTTTTTTAATAAGTGTTCTACTTGCATGCTTGATGATCCATGCGGTGTTCTCATTTTTTTTATCCCATTTATTAATTAGCCGCAACATATAATCTGTATTGTCCTTGGAAATATCGTTGAGGTGATTGGCTACAGATTTTTTTACGTATAATTCTGTATCTGTATTTAATATTTCCAGGATTTCTCTTGTGCTATCAGGATTTTTAATTACTTCATCTATCTTGAACGACCATGGCAAGCGCGGCCTGCTGCCTTCCGAGGCAAGGCGCCTTACATGGTGATTTTTATCCTTTGCCCATTTTTTCATAACGGTTATTGTCTTGTCAAAATCTTTCTTCAGGAAAGTTCTTATCGCAAACTCCGAAGAACCGAATGACGTAAAATACTTCAAAGCCTCCATTGATATTTCAAAATTTTCTTGCCCGTATAACCCAACAAAATCAGGAAATGCAAGGGTTGTGTAACCTCTTTCGATCGTTGGAATTACTTTCTTCATTACTTCAACAGCTTCATTGAATTCTGCGGGCAAATGATCTTTTAAAACAATTGAAGTATTTCTCATTCTCTCATTTAACGACAACTCATGCAGATTTTCTGTAACATCATTTACGAATGACGAAGCGGAAAATGATTTTTCGACTTTGTTAAACTCCCGTGCCAGTTGCTCGTAGAATTTTTTATTGAACATTTCTTTTAAGGGCTCCATACAAGAATAATTTTATATTTTGAGTAATTAGGTTTGTCCGAATCCATCGCATAGCGCTGTCAGTTCGAGTGTCCAGACGATTTCCGTCTGGATGTATCGAGAACGTGGGTAGTTTTTTAATTGCAAAATAAATCAATATTAAGAATGAATATTATTTAAATGTGTTCCAAGTTTATGGCCCATACTAAAACAAGCCTGCAATAGATATCCTCCGGTTGGTGCATCCCAGTCAAGCATTTCTCCAATGGCGTAATGATTTAGCAATTTTGTTAATTGAAAATTTTCATCAATCTCAGCCAGCAAAATACCACCAACGGTAGAAATAGCCTCATCAATAGGAGCAGACCCTGTGATGGTAATGGGTAAATTTTTTATTTTTTCAGCGAGGACCTGTGCGTCTGTATATTCATCTTTACTCAGTAAATTTTTAAGAAGCGCAACCTGGGTAGCATCCAGCTTAATTTTATTGGTAAGATTTTTTGTAATGGAATTATTTCCTTTGGTAAAAGAGAGTCGTTCAATAATTTCGCTCTTTGTCAGCTGAGGTTTAAGGTCGATAAAAATGGATGCTGTTTTATTTTCAGATAACTGTTTTCTTATTTCAGGACTCAACGCATAAATGGCTCCTCCTTCAATGCCGGATTTAGTAATGACAAGCTCTCCTTTTTTTTCTTTGGCCTCACATGTTACAGCAATATTTTTCAATGCCTTGCCCTCCGCGGCCTTTAGAAGATCACTGGGCCATCGTACTGCGTATGCACAATTAGAAGGCTGGAATGGAACCATGTCAATTCCTTTCTCCGCTAAGTAGCTTGTCCATTTTCCATCTGATCCGGTAATGCTCCAGCTTGAGCCCCCGAGTGCAAATACTACAATGTCAGGGTTTGAATAACTGTATTTATCGTTTGAGAAGAATTGTAATTCATTTCTTTCATTCCAGCCTTGCCACTCTTGTTGAGTTTCAATAATTATTTTTTTCTCTTTCAGTTTTTCCAGAATAGCATTTAACACATCAATGGGCTTGATTCCTTTTTCTGGGAACACCCTTTTGCTGCTGCCTGTGTATGTTGGAATGCCTATCGCTTTGAGCCAATTTATTAGATCGGCATTGGAGAATGAAGCAATTATTTTTTCAAAAAAAGATACCGGAGTATAACGTTGTATGAAAGAGGGTTTATCTTCTGAATGTGTCAGGTTAAATCCACCATCACCGGCTACCAAAAATTTTCTTGCTGGCGCCGCTTTGCGTTCATACATAATAATATCAAAATACTTTTCATCCAGCGTGGATGCGAGCATTAATGCGGATGGGCCTGTGCCGATTATCGCTATTTGTTTTTTCATTAAAACACATCCAGTATTTCTACTGTTTTTCCATTGAATACAAAATTGTCTCCTGCCTTTTTCTTGTCAAGGATTTTTGCAATTGGCGCTAAGGGTGAAAGAGAAATTATTTTTTGCTGTTCTATTTGTAACGCCCCTAAACCCAATGAAATGAAAAAAGAATATTCTTTGCAAATAACAATTGTCCCTGCTTTTACGATTTCATGGAGGGTATCAATTGTCAATTTGTTAATGAGCTGAAGTTCCTGCTTCGCTTCTGCTTCCTGCCTGGCGTGCATGTCCCTGTCCAACTGGCTCATCGCTCTTGCTGTTTCATGTTTATCACCTGCAGAACTTTTATCTTCGCTATTAGCCGACTCTTGTGCTTGCTGCATCGCCTGCCGAGCATTAGCGATGCGTTGCTGTAAAATATTTATACAGGCTGCTTTAAGTTCCAGCTTTAATTTTAGTTTTTGTTGCTTAGTTGATATGACCTTATTTTCCAAGTGTCTCAAGATATAATTCCTCTACCTTTTTTCTTGCCCAGGGAGTTGTGCGTAAAAATTTCAAACTCGATTTAATACTCGGGTTCTCGTTAAAGCATTTGATGTTTATATTATAGCCAAGCTGTTCCCAGCCATAATATTCCACCAAATGATTCAGGATCATTTCAAGTGTTTTACCGTGAAGTTGATTATTTTTTTGTTCTGTGCTCAAGTCAGCTATTTAGAAGAGCAATTTCGGAAATTTTTACGAGCATTTGATATGAAATAGAAATACTAAATTTGTGTACTAAAGATAATTTTAATGGAAGCTAAAAATACTCCTATCTGGATGATCGTAACCTGACACAGGAAATAATTGATGAGCTACAGATCAATGCTCCAATAGTTTTTTTCGCAGGCAGTGATGAGTTGTTTTCGGCAATGGAAAAGTCTATACGGCCGGCAATGATAATGATCGATTACAATTCAAGACCCTTAAATGGTAAAGATATACTGGTAAGAATCAAAGCTGATAAAGCCTATAACGATATTCCTGTTGTAATATTGAGTGAGGTGGTTGACTCGGCAATTATGCGCGAATGCTACCGCCTGGGAGCCAGTTCATTTATTACTAAACCTTTTACAGAGATCCAGGCCAAAGAAAAAATAAAGACTTTTTTTACTTATTGGCTGAATGTTGCCGAAACTGAATTGATCAAATAGTAATTTCAGATTACTGACCTTTTTTCTTCCTGTCGCCTTTTTTACTGATGTCGCCTTTGTATCCCGGTTCTCTTCTTTCACGGCTGTCCAAATCATCTCTAATTTCAGGCCGTGGCTTTTTTGATGCGCCCTGTTTACTTTGCTTGTTATTGGTACTTCTTGATGTTTTCATACTGTTGCGTATTCGTGTGTTTTTACTTTTAGGGAAGCTTCTAATGTAATTTTTAAATTAAGTGCCCTTGACATTGGACATTCATTCTTTGCTTTTTCAGTGTATTCAATAAAACGTTCTTCTGTCATTCCGGGAACAGATGCTTTTACAACCAAATGTGACTGGTCAATAAGTCCTCCTTCCATAGTAACAGTAGATGTCGTTTTAATTTCTACAGGCGTATGTCCGTCTTCGCTCAATAAAAAACTTAATTTCATTGTAAAGCAGCTGGCATGAGCCGCTGCTAATAGTTCTTCAGGGTTGGTACCTTTCTCGTCTTCAAAACGAGTGTTCCATGCATAGAACGCATTGTCTAATGCTCCGCTTTGAGAGTCGATTCTTCCTTGTCCTTCTTTACCTGAGCCTTTCCATAAAACTGTTGATGATCTTTTCATTATAAAAGTTTAAGATGTTTTAAAAACCCCTCGCATAGCGAGGGGTTGAGTTAGATGTTTTCCTTTTGTAGGTAGTAAACCTGCTAAAAGTTGTGAGGGTTTATTTTTTCGAACTTCTCCAAGCAAATTTCCCCTAAACAAATAACTGTATGTTATTAATATTCAATTGCTATGCCAATAGTTTATTGAGGGGAAATTAAGTTTTTGCTAAATTGTTGAGGAAAATTTTGCTCGATTGGCGTACTTCGTGCCTCAATAAATACTTAACGGATTAAAGTAATATTACCTTTCCTGTTAACCTCAGTCCTGTCGTTTTTACAACTTGCATTAAGCTGGTAGACATATATTCCGGAACTCATGAGATTATTTTTATAAAGGCCATCCCAGCTTTCGTTGATGTTGCTTGTTTCGAAAACTTTTTCACCCCAGCGATCATATATGATAAATAACGCGATCTCTATGCCTGATCCGGCCAATATTTTTAATTGATCATTTTGTCCGTCGTTATTGGGTGAAAAAACATTCGGAATAAAAATATTGCAAAGCAATTCAACAAATACAGTAACGCTATCAGTGTTTGTGCAGCCATTGCCATCTATTGTGGTAACGTAATAAGTTGTTGTTTGTTCGGGCGTAGCCAGAGGATTAGCACTGCTTATGCAGCTTAATCCTGTTGAAGGATTCCAGGTATAAAAAGTGCCGTTCCCTGTTGCACTTAAGGTTGTATTTTGTCCTTGTAGTATGGTCACATCTGCTCCGGAGTTTACCATTGGAGCAGCATTTACATTTACTGTTACAGTGGTATCATCTTTACAACCATCCAAAGAAATTCCCGTGACAGTATATGAAGTGGGCAATACCGGTGTTGCTGTAGCAATGGATGAAGTGGTTGAGTTCAGGTTGTTTGCAGGAGACCATGTATAAGTAACAGCGCCTTCAGAGGTAAACATAACTGAATTGCCCAAACAAACAGATGTATCGGGTGAAGCGGTTACAACGGGAAGATCTTTTATTGTTAAAGTAACAGAATCTGTTGCAACGCAAATGCCAGAGAGGGATATAATATAGGTAGTAGTTAATGCCGGCTTAGCGATTGGATTGACAATTGTACCATTGTTTAATCCTGCAGCAGGACTCCACTGAAAACTGTTTGCGTTGCTCGTGTTGCTCAGGGTGATACTATCTCCTGCGCACAGAATGGTGTCCGCAATAATATTAATAGTTGGTAAAGGAGAAACGATCGCGATATTGGTATCTGCAAATGTACAACCCGCGCTATCGGTTAATGTGAGTATGATAGATGAATTTCCAGGAGATGAAAATGTAAAAGCAGGATTTGCAATAGCACTGTTAAGCGGTGCACTCCATGAGAGTGTATATGAACCTGGTGCATGCAACACGTTCGAATAAAAATATGTTGTATCACCCAGGCAAACAGTATCAGCCGAGAATACAATAGTAGGAATGGTATCAAGGAAAATTGTTTGGTGTGTAGTGTCATTCCTGCAAGTACGTGCGCGTGAAAGTGTCAATGTAATAGTATATGTACCCGGTTGTGAATAAGTGTGAGTAGGAGGATTTTTTTTATTCGAAAAGTTGCCGTCGCCAAAGTTCCATAAAAAGTTCAGGGTATCATCCTGATAATAGGAGCATGGAACAGGAGGAGGAATGGAATCGGAAGAGTTTGAAACAAATACTTTTAAATCTGGACAGCTATTAATATTGTATATAAAATGTGCCTTGAGACTATCCTTTAACGGAACTGACAATGGAATTATATTTTGATACATCATACCGCAGCTTCTTCCGCCTAATGAAATATGATTTAATACCAGGTTGGCAGCGGCGCCAAGGTTGTCGGGATTATTTATTACTCCAATAAAATTACCTGGTTGTGTGGTGTAAATTTTCCCATCTGGTGCGATGCCTGATTGTACAATGCTTTGTCCAAAATCAATTCGTGAACTCTGGAGGTTTGTGGATAGCATGTCATACTGCCAAAGTCTACCCGAACTTCCATCGGGTGCATAAAGCTTGGTGTTGTTAGGAGAAAAAACTCCAATGTATCCAAAGCCGGTTGGAAGTGTTTGAGGGTTTGAAAAAACTCCTGTATTGAGATCAAAATCAAAAATGGAAAATGTGTTTTTAGCTCTTACCATATTACTGGCGCCCAATACCATTTGTTTTCCATTTGGTGAAAAAGTCGCGTAACCACTTATATTGATAAACGAAATTGAAGGAAAGATGGAAACAACAGGACCACTAATACCGACATCTGTTACAAGATAGGAATGAAGTACTCCCTGGCACGAAGGGAAAGCAATCCAGTATTCTCCATTCGAACTACATGTCGGTTCTTTTTTTACTGTCCCAGTAAGCGCTTCTCCATATACAACACCAGCAGGTAATCCGGGACAATTCCCATTAAACAACGGAATATCTTTTGTTATTACTTCACCCGAATCTCCTCTCAGTGAAAGATCAACGATGGAATAATAATAACCAATTGCATCGCCCGAACCACCATTGGAAGTGAACACATAATACTTATCACTGTTTCCCGGGTATGGAACAATTAATTCAGATTGTGCAGACGACCAATGACCTTTAATTCCTGATCCGTTTCCCATTGGTACATGATACCTGTTCCAAATGGTATCCGCAGCAGTGTAAAAAAGTAATGCACCTGTAGCTGGATCACTAATGGTTGCTCTCCCTTCTGAAAAATGAGTGAGTCGCCCGCCAACAACAATACTTGCCGGACTTCCGCTATTAAAATCGAGTCCAATACCAATATGAAAAAACCAATTGTTTCCTGATTTTGATGGTGGTGGAATATCGCTGCCACAAACCGTCAATGGTTTTTTAATAAAATATTACAACCTGAGATAGTATCATAAGCAATTAAAGTAACAATATGTTTGCCCGGTTGTGCATAAGTATAGAGCGGATTTTGTAATAACGAAGAATCTCCTCGTCCAAAATCCCAGCGCCATTTTTGTGCAGTACCATTTGAATTAAAATTTATTTTATTGCAAGGACAACCCGGCGCAATTGAAAGGTGCGCAAGATTAGTGTCCGCAGTTATCGTTATGCTATCTGTATATAGGGCGTAACACTGATCGTATGGTCGTCCATTATTTACTTCAAGAGTAATGATAAATTTTCCGGCGCCATTGTATACATGAGTAGGATTTTGTAAGAAACTGTAATCCCCGTCGCCAAAATTCCAGAAGTATCTTATAAAAGGTCCGGTAGTGGAGTTATTCGTAAAAACAATGCTTTTGCCCGAACAAATAGAAAAAACGTTAGTAGTAAAATTAGCAGTGGCAGGGGGTATTACAAACACATGTATCCTGGCTGTATCTGTCAACGATCCTTCATAAGCTACTAATATCAATATAAAATTGCCGGCGGTATTGTAAATATGGGCTGCTCCATTCGGATTGGTGGTCCATTGATTCAACGGACTTCCATCGCCCCAATCAAGAATAAGGCTGTCTGTTGATCCAGTAGTTACGAATTCAATTTCCTGGCCGGGACAAGTGATGGTATCCCCAACATCTACTTTAATAATTGCCTTAGGAGTTGCTCTTATAGCTGTAGAAAAAGAAAAAACGAATAATAAAAAAAGAAAATGCTTTTTCAAAGGGAATGTTATGGAAGCAATATTAAATATACAAAACTTTTGCCAAGGTACCATCCAATGATGCCAGCGGCATCACAGATTTATAAAAAGGCTGTAGCTTAGTTTCTGCGACTCCGGCTGGAGTCGAACAAAGTTCCTAACGAGTTTTTTATAAATGTTCGAATCCTCCGGATTCGTATACAAAATCATCCAATTTTAAAGTAATGATTCGGGTGTATAACAAATCTGCACCTTATCGAAATGAGCTTGCATTTAATCGCTTATTGTTAGGGGGCGACGCATTTCAAAGGAAGAAAGAACATATCAACATTGTTAATATCTGCTCTGATTCGTATTCGATAAATTTTATATTTGTCAATACAACAAAACGCTTTTATGACTGATATTAATATTTGTTTAAAGATCGCTAAATCACTTTCGATTGGCGCGAAACAGGTAAATGCTACTGTAGAGTTATTAGACGAGGGCGGGACGGTTCCTTTTATTTCCCGATACAGGAAAGAAGCTACCGGAAGCCTGGATGAAGTTCAGATAGGATCCATCAAAAATGAATTGGATAGGTTGAGGGAATTGGAAAGACGCAGGGATGCAATTATACTTTCTATCGAGAGCCAGGGAAAAATGACAGCTGATTTGAGGGATCGTTTGACAGATGCTGAGACTATGTCAGTATTGGAAGATCTTTATTTACCATACAAACCAAAGCGCCGTACTAAAGCTACTATTGGCCGTGAAAAAGGATTAGAACCATTGGCCTTGACAATTCTTGAACAGAAGAATCCTGATATTATTTCTGAAGCAGCAAAATACATTGATGCGGAAAAAGGCGTGGATACAGATGAAGAAGCATTGGAAGGCGCAAGGGATATTATTGCGGAAATAATAAGTGAAGATGCTATTGCCAGGGAAGGCTTGCGTAATTTATTTTTGAAAACAGGTACGATAAAAAGTCAGGTCATATATCGCAAAGAAGAAGAGGGCGAAAAATTTAAAGATTATTTTGAATGGCAGGAGCCATTGGCAGCTTGTCCAAGTCACAGGATGCTGGCTATGCGCCGTGGACAAAACGAATGTATTTTAGCGCTCGACATTGTGGTGGATAATGAAATAGCAGTTGATCAACTGAAAAAACAATTCATCAAAACTTCGGGGGATAGCGCAGACCAACTTAAGCTGGCCATTGAAGATGGGTTTGAGCGTCTGCTGCAGCCAAGCATAGAAAGTGAAGTGCGCGCGATAACAAAAGATAAGGCGGATGAAAAAGCCATTATAGTTTTCGCTGATAATTTGCGTGAATTGTTGTTGGCTTCTCCATTGGGGCAAAAAGCGATCCTTGGTATTGATCCGGGATTTAAATCGGGATGTAAAGTAGTTGCGCTTGATCCGCAGGGAAAATTATTACAGGAGACAGTTATATATCCACATGAGCCGCAACGAATGGTTACAGAGGCGCAGCATGTAGTAATGGCATTTTGTGCGAAACACAACCTCGAAGCAATAGCAATTGGGAACGGAACAGCTTCACGCGAAACAGAACAGTTTATAAGAAGTATTGAAGTATTGCCTCCATCAATTCCTGTAATTATGGTGAGTGAATCGGGCGCATCCATTTATTCAGCATCGGAAGTGGCGAGAGAAGAATTTCCTGATTATGATCTTACCGTAAGAGGTGCTGTATCTATTGGAAGAAGATTAGCTGATCCATTGGCAGAATTGGTAAAGCTGGATCCAAAATCAATTGGAGTAGGGCAGTACCAGCACGATGTGGACCAGGTGGCATTGAAAAAGAAGTTAGATGATGTGGTGATGAGTTGTGTAAATGCTGTTGGAGTTGAATTGAACACTGCATCAAAACAATTATTGTCATATGTATCGGGTATTAACAGCGCGGTGGCGAAAAATATTGTGGACCATAGAAATACCAATGGACCTTTTAAATCTCGTAAAGATCTGTTGAAAGTAAACCGCATGGGAGAAAAGGTGTTTGAACAATGTTCCGGATTTTTAAGGATACGTGATGGTGTGCATCCATTGGATAAAAGTGCAGTGCATCCTGAGAGTTATCCTCTTGTTGAGCGGATGGCAAAGGAATTAAAATGCAGCATCGATGATCTGATCAATGATAAGGAACTGAGAAAAAAAATAAATCTGAATACCTATGTTTCAGAAAAAATCGGGTTGCCAACGCTGAAGGATATTATGGCTGAGTTGGAAAAGCCCGGCCGTGATCCGCGTAAAACTTTTGAGGCATTTAGTTTTGATGATAGTGTGCATAAAATTTCTGACCTGCACGAAGGTATGCGTTTGCCTGGCATTGTTACTAACGTAACAAACTTTGGAGCCTTTGTTGATATTGGAGTGCACCAGGATGGATTGGTACACATATCACAATTAAGCGACGAATTTGTTGATGATCCGAATAAGGTTGTTAAAGTGGGACAGCAAGTGTGGGTGCATGTTACAGAATGCGATGTTCAGAGAAAACGAATTGCGTTATCAATGAAGGGAGAAGAGAATAAAGTAGTGAAGAAAAAAAGTGGCACTTCAAAAAAGGAAGAACCACAATACGATCCCAACGATATGCAATCTGCCCTTGCAGCATTAAAAGTGAAATTTGGGAAGTAAATTCTGCAAAAGGATAAATCATTTATATGAGTAACATAAAACTATTTGAATCACA
Source organism: uncultured Bacteroidia bacterium (assembly GCA_964593555.1). Classification (GTDB taxonomy): domain Bacteria; phylum Bacteroidota; class Bacteroidia; order JAFLBG01; family JAFLBG01; genus CAZQIC01. Next base: position 27,637 of record CAZQIC010000018.1, read on the forward strand.
AAAAGTAAGAACACATTTCGATCCTAAAAGGGAAGTATGGTATTTTTCAGTTATTGATGTTATTCAAATATTAACAGGAAGTTCTCTTCCTAAAAGATACTGGAGTGACTTAAAAAAGAAACTTATTTCGGAGGGAAGTGAAACGTACGAAAAAATCGTACGGTTGAAAATGTTAGCAGAAGATGGTAAAAATCGTGAAACTGATACAGCTAATACCGAGACCTTACTTCGAATTATTCAGTCTATCCCCTCGCCGCAAGCCGAGCCCTTCAAACAATGGTTAGCGAAAGTTGGTTACGAACGGATGCAGGAAATTAACGATCCTGCACAAAGTTTAGATAGAGCAAGAGAAAACTGGCAAAAGCTTGGACGTAGCGAAAAGTGGATACAGCAACGTATGACAGGACAGGAAACTAGAAATAAGTTGACTGATTACTGGAAACAAAGCGGTGTTGAGAAAGCAGATGAGTTTGCACTGCTAACTAATATTATTCATCAGGAGTGGACTGGATTAACCGTGAAGAAACACAAAAAATTAAAAGGATTAAAATCTCAGAATCTACGTGATCACATGAATGAAGCTGAGCTGATCTTTACAGCATTAGCCGAACTATCGACCCGGCAGATTGCAGAAACAGAAGAAGCGAAAGGCTTACCTGAAAACGCAAGGGCAAGTAAAAAGGGAGGAGCGATAGCGAAGAATGCTAGATTAGCATTAGAAGCAAAAACCGGAAAAAGCGTAATAACGGAAGAAAGTTTTTTACCACCCGGAAGAGAAGGGAAGAAGATCTCTAAACTAAAAAAATAAGAAACGCAATATGACCCAACGATATGCAATCTGCCCTTGCAGCATTAAGAGTGAAATTTGGAAAATAAATCCTATTGTCGCTTCTCGATACTCCCCGCTTATGGCGGGGAACTCGAAGTGACATTATAGCTTTTAAAATACGTTCAATAAATAGGCTTCATTAATATATTTCATTTTGAAAAAATTTGCGACATTCCTGTTTTGTTTTTCCATAATCCTTCTGTTGTTCCAGGGCTGCAAGAAAGATAAAGAAGACAATATCGATTTTGCGATTGACGAAAGTAAATACGAAAAATATATTTTTCATTCGGATACTGTTGGAGAAGATTACAGCATCTATGTATATGTTCCTCCAAGCTACACTCAAAACACAACACAATATTATCCCGTTTTATATGTGTTGGATGGCGATGAAAATTTCAGGGAAACTGCTGGTATAGTTGAATATTACGCTGTCGAAAAAAAAACTACGGCAGAAGCAATTGTAATAGGAATTGGGTATGTAAATTACGGGAATAGGGATAGAGATTATACACCAAGCAATACACCGGACGGGAGCGGTAAGGTTGAAAATTTTTATCGCTTTCTGGAGACAGAACTTATTCCTTCCATTGAGGCGGTATATAGAACTGATACAACTGCTACAGGCAGGGGAATTACAGGACATTCTTATGGTGGCATTGCGACACTTTGGGGTTTATTGTACCATACAAATACATTTAGTCATTTTCTTTCGGGTTCTCCATCGTTATGGTATGGAGAAACTCCGGGTCTTTCTGCAGGTGATACAGTGCAGCATGTTTTCTTTCAATACGAAAGTCAATATGCCGCATTACATACAGATCTTTCTGCAAAATTGTATATCGGTACCGGCACAATGGAAAACGGACAAATGGGTCCGCTTACATTGGAATTTGGTGAACGTTTAACAAGCAGGAATTACCCATCATTAAATTTAAAATATGAATTGGTAGAAGGTAAGGAGCATTCCACTGCTTTTATTCCCGAAATGAGAAAAGGAATACAATTCTTATATGCTAAATAACAAGGGATGAGAAAATATTTTTATTTATTTTTTCTGTTCTTCACCTCTAGTGCGTTCGCAGCAAATTTTAGCGCGGGAGAAAAAGTTGATACAACAGGCAAAACAAAATTATATGTAGATAAAATAAGTGCATCGCTTAATTTTACAATGGGCGCACCAATAGAAAACTATTCTCCTATTGGGTTTACTGTAAGAGCAAATTATAAAGTATGGAGGAATTTTTCTGCCGGAATATATAATGCGTTTACTTTTTCACGTGATGTGCAAAACATGAATTCACATCTCGTATATTATGTTTCAACCGATACCTATATTCATACAATGGGAACGTTAGGATACCAATATTATATTTTTGATAAAAAGCTAGCTTTTGGTTTGTATGCTCTTGGGGGAACATATCACAGGAGAATTAAATCACATATAGAAGAAAAAACAAATAATATTAATCGCGATTATAAAGTGAAGCACACTGACTTTTGTAAGGGCATTATGTATGATATGCATTTTGCCATTAATAAACGATTAGCAATTAATGCTGATGTGAGTCTTTTCTCTAATCCGTATTGGGGCGTTGATGTGTATGGAGGTGTGGGGCTGATCTATAATTATGGTACGAGGAGTTATTCACCCTTGAGAAAAAGAAAATAAGTTCTGAGTTTAAAGTTGGAAAGTTCAAAGTTGAATTTTCCAATTTCGGTAAACTGGTAATGTAATCCGGAGCAGCTAGCCCTGAGAGGTAGTTCCGAGTTCTTGGTTATATGTTTCGCCCTTCGAGTGCCTCAGGGCTCGGGATAGTTTAAGGGCCTTGGGTGTGGTTGTCAGTTCGAGTAGGGCTTTTGGCCCGTATCGAGAACGCAGGGATACGATTTTTAGTAATTTAGTATAAATCCTATTTACACCAAGACTCTTTCAAATACACCAACAACTTTAAAATTATGTAGTTCATCTTCAGAAATCTCAATTGCAGTATACTCGGGATTATCAGATAGTGGTTTCAAAGTAATTGTTTGATGGCTCCATGCTTCAGTTCCAATACTTTTTTTGCTGTGGTATTCCTTAACTGTATAGCCTGAACCAAATTCCGAATCATGAATGTGGGTACTTTGAACTAGCACAATTTTTCCGTTTCTACTTCCGCCCTCATCCTCTTTAAATAAACAATACGACCCATTCGGTATTTTTTTATTCATTGATTCTCCAACAACTTTACATACAAAATAACCTTCTCTTACAGATATGTTAAAAGGAAGCTCAATCCACTCTAATTCGGAATGAACTTGCAAACCACTAAAATTTCCGGCGGCAGCTTGAATATCAATTAAAGGAATGGCATTAACATATGGCTTTACTTCGTCAAAGTTTAAAATTCTAAATGGGATTTCTTTTTTAAATGTTGAAATATGTTCTTTTAAATATTCGTTGAGCTCTTTGTTGCATGCGTATACAAATGTTCCTTTGATCCCACGATACATTAAGGTTTTGTATATATTAATTATATAGTTTTTTAATTCTTCGTTATTAGCACCTATTCTTCCATATTTGTCAAAATACAATGCCGGGTCAATTTCTATGTTTCCAGTTTCTTTATTGTAATTTATTTCTCGTCCAAAGATTACACCGGTATAATTCAAATCATATCCTTGAGTTGTATGAATACAGCCAATTTCTTTAAATGCATTTGTAGAATTTACCCAATCTTTAGGTGTTTGATTCCACTGAAATTGCAAACCATCTATTTCAATATCAATTGCGTTTTTATTTTTTTCAGATAACCATGGCCATGAGTACCCTGCAACTAATCTACATAGACGGAATATGTTTTCTTTTTTTGTAAGTTGAGAATAAAGGTCGTTTAGGGAGTCAAAAATAACAAGTTCATAATTTCGGGGCTGAAAAATATTGGCCTGTCTTTTAACATGAAGTAATTCGTCAACAAATTTTATATAATTATTATTGTCTTCGCCCTGAACTCTCATTTGTGAATTTAGCTCAAGTATTAATGAGTTGTCGCTTTTTAGTAGTTTTTCAAAATGCTTTGCGTCAACATCCGATGGTTTTACCGATTGGGCAGAATCGTAGAAGAAAATTTGATTTTTACTATTGGCGAGAATCCAATCTAATTCATTTCCACTATCATCTAATCCTAATCGTTGGTTGTTTTTCTTAAAAACACCTCTCCATCCAATATTCTTATACTGTCTCAAACGATGGGCTTCATCAACAATTAATAAATCATATTTCTCATTTAACTTAAATGTATCAGATGGATTAATAATCATTGAGGACTTTAAGCCGGGAATTTTTTTGAAAACATTTTCTAGCGATTCGCGAAGGGAAGTCATTGCAATTACAAGGCCTATTTTCGCGTTTGGATATTTTACTCTAAATGCTTTTATGTAATTAATTTCTTTTAGCTCGTCATCATTGTAATCTGCATAATTAAACTCTTCTACTTCAGAATTCAGTAACTTCATCAGATATGTTGCCAGAATTGTCTTGCCAGTTCCCGCACTACCTTTGATAAATATCCTGTTTGATTTTTTAACGGTAAGTCCTTCGAATATTTGTAATACAGATTCGTATTGATCTTCATTGAGCGACTTGTATGGTGAGTATTTGAATAACTCCGAATTTTCTATTTCGGCCAGTGATTTTGTTACAAACCGCTTTTCTTTAAGCTTATTCCATACTTCCTTAAAAAGATTTTTATAAAGAGCTTGCTGATAATAGTTGTGGTTTATTAAACCATAATTCCCATTTTGAAGTTTATATGTTCCTTCCGCGGTTATGTATTGAATAAGGTTTGATTCAATGTCTAAAGTTGCTGATTTGTTAAACTTATCGGAACCAATTATGGAGATTTTATTCAACTTACATCTTTCAGGATTTCCAAGATGATTTTTTATTCTGCTCGATGCATTAGTTGATTCTCCAACATATGCGATTTTTTGACTTTCGTTCTGAATGAAATATACCAGAGGCCATTGATTTCTTACCCAGGTATTTTGCTCAATCTTTTTTAAAGATTCTTTATCATTGTTGAAATCATACTGCTCCGAAACTTCTATAGATAACTCGAAGGATAAATTCATAGTTCATCATACTTCTTTGCATTTCCTTTTGCTTTTTCAACAGGATATTTTTCTCCGTTAAGCTTTATTTTGTCGAGTACAATCTCTTTTACGTCAAATCCATATTTGTTAGCTAATAAAAGTGCAAAAGCAAACACATCCGCTAACTCCTCTCTTACTTTATTCTTATCCGCATCTTCTGCCTTTTTCCATAAGAATAGTTCCAATAATTCTCCTGCCTCAACATTTATTGCTAAAGCCAGATCTTTAGCATTATGAAATTGTTCCCATTCTCGTTCATTTCTAAAGTTGATTAAGGCTGCGGTTAATTCTTCAATATCTTTCATTGCTTATCGTTGTTAAGAATGCAAGAGTAGTCCTGCCTATTTCGAAATTCTTTTTTTATTTCTTTTTTCAGAAGGAGACTTTGCGATCTGCAGGTCATGGCGGAGTTTTTCGAATTCGTTCAATATCTTTTTCTCCAAATTTTCTAATTCATCTTTGGTGGCGAATCCGTAAGAGGATTTTTTATCATTTACTTGGACAAACTCATTTTGATAATAGCCGAAAAAGTCATGATCGAGCACCTGGCTTATTTTCTGAAGCTGGTCTGCGGCGATACTTTCCTTGTCAAAAATCTTATACACTCCATCCCGGGTAAGACTTATTTTTTTAGCGAACTCAACAATAGTAAAATGGGACTTACTAACCACCTCTTTAATCCTTTTCCCTATGTGAATCTTTGACATAAGGCAAAATTGAGGGTTTTTATAGCCAAATAGCTCTATTGTTGTATAGTATAACTATACAATATGTATATAATTTGTATACTTGTGTGGAGTTCAAAAATATGCCCACATTACACTGGATAGGAAAAGAAAAGGTGATCAACCATCATATGGATGTGCCTTTTCGTGTATTGGAGCATAAGTATACTTTTAATGCTTCTACAGAAAAGGCTCCCTCTCCTTTGGAGAGGGCGGGGGGTGAGGCCGGAAACAAAATAATTCATGGCGATAACCTCGAAGCCCTAAAAGCTTTATTGCCTGAATACCAGGGAAAAATCAAATGCATTTATATAGATCCTCCCTACAATACCGGAAATGAAAATTGGGTGTATAACGATAATGTTAACGACCCTAAAATATTAAAGTGGCTTCATCAGGTTGTTGGCAAAGAAGGTGAAGACCTTAGCCGGCATGATAAGTGGCTTTGCATGATGTATCCTCGTTTAAAATTGCTGCATAAATTATTGTCAGATGATGGTGCAATTTTTATTTCGATAGATGATAACGAGCAAGCTAATTTAAAATTAGTTTGTGATGGGATTTTTGGAAATGCAAATTTTTTAAGAAACATTATTTGGCACAAAAAATATGCAGCTTCAAATGATGCAAAAGGAATTGCCGATGTTCATGATTTTATATTATGCTACCAGAAAACTAATATCTTTCAAAGAAACCTACTTCCAAGAACAGATAAGCAAAATTCATTATACAAATTTGATAGTAAGGATGGAAAGGGACTATGGCGACCAGATAATCTCACAGTAAAAACGTACAGTAAAGAGTACGATTATCCAATTAAAAATCCCCAAACAGGAAAATACTATAATGCCACAAATGGGAGATGTTGGTGCTCGAATGAAACCCAAATTTTAAAATGGATTGAAGAAGGAAGAATTTTTTTTGGGAAAAATGGCTTAGGAGCACCGCAATTAAAAAGATATTTAAATGAAGTGCAAAACGGAATAGTGCCAATTTCTTATTGGTCGTACGAAGATGTTAATCACACAGATGGAGCAAAAAAAGAATTGAAAAATATTTTCCTGAATGATAAGGCTCCTTTTCAAACTCCTAAACCGTCTCAGTTAATGGAAAAAGTATTGCAATTAGCTGTTAATAAAGATTCTATTGTTCTTGATAGCTTCGCCGGTTCAGGCACAACCGCTCATGCCGTTTTAAATCTTAATAAACGAGATGGAGGCAATCGAAAATTCATTTTAATTGAAATGGAAGATTATGCCAATACTATTACAGCGGAGAGGGTGAAAAGAGTAATAAAGGGATATGGAGAAACAGAGGGTACGGGGGGAGAATTTGATTTTTATGAATTAGGACAGCCCTTATTTGGCAATGGCGGTGAGATAAATGAATTAATAGGCAGAAAAAAAATAAACCAATACATATTTTATACAGAAACCCAACAAGCATACAATAAACCCAACTCAAACAATGAGTACTTATTGGGCAAATTCAATGATACAGTTTATTACTTTGTTTACGAGCAGGATCTTACCACAACCTTGAACTATGATTTTTTAGCAACGATGGATAAGAAGTATTCAGGATCACAATATATTATTTACGCCGATAATTGTTTGTTGCCAAAGGAATTTATGGAGAAGCATAATATCATATTTAAAAAAATACCAAGAGATATTACCAAATTCTGATCATGGAATTAAAGCCTTACCAACAAGAAGTGTTGAATAATCTGGATACATATTTACAATGTATTCAAACAGAAAAACAATTTGATAAAGCTTTTAATAAATATTGGGAAAATAGAATAGGCCCTTATCTTCCTATGGAAGGAAAGGGCATGGAGCCTTATAAGAATGATATTCCAAAAGTTCCACATGTATGTATAAAAGTTCCTACTGCAGGAGGAAAAACTTTTATTGCCAGTAACGCCATTGAGGTTATTTACAGATATTATAAAGATGAAATTTCAAAAGCGGTGGTGTGGTTAGTTCCATCAGTTACGATTTTAGAACAAACCATTCGTAATCTTTCAAATCCTGTTCATCCATATCGCCAACGTATCAATACGCATTTTAATAGCCGTGTTGAGGTGTATAGGAAGGAGGATTTGTTGCAAGGTTCAGGATTTAATCCCACTTCGGTAAACGAACAGCTCAGCATTTTGGTATTAAGTTTCGATTCATTACGCAGCAAAAAAAAGGAAGACCGCAAATTTTATCAGCAGAACGGACAACTTGCAACTTTCACTGGCAGAGATGATGATAACAGTCACTTGTTAGAAGGTACAGATGAAACAGCATTGATAAATGTGATCAGAAAATTAAAACCTGTTGTAATAGTTGATGAAGCACATGGAGCCGTTAGCGATCTAAGTGTAGAGATGCTTAAAAATCTGAATCCATCTTTTATTTTAGATTTAACTGCAACACCAAGACAAAATAGTAACATTATCAGTTTTGTGGATGCCTTCGCTTTGAAGAAGGAGAATATGGTGAAGCTCCCGGTAATTGTATACAACCACAAGGATAGGAATGGAGTAATTGAGAGCGCGATCAATTTGCAAAAGAAGCTGGAGCTCGAAGCAAAGAGGGAAGAAGCGGATGGCGGTTCATATATAAGACCAATTGTTTTGTTCCAGGCACAATCAAAAACAAATGAGGACAATACCACATTCGAAAAAATAAAACAACTCCTACTCGAATTAAAAATTCCTGAACAGCAAATAAAAATAAAAACAGCAGAGATCAATGAAATAAAGGAAGTTGATCTGCTATCTAAGGATTGTGAAGTGCGTTATATTATTACGGTGAACGCTTTAAAGGAAGGGTGGGATTGTCCATTCGCTTATATCCTTGCTTCGCTTGCCGATAAGTCTTCTGCTGTTGATGTAGAACAAATTTTAGGAAGGATATTGCGCCAGCCGTATGTTAAAAAACATAAATTCTATCAGTTAAATTGTTCGTTTGTGTTAACAGCCTCAGCTAAATTTACCGATACCCTGAAGAACATTGTAAAGGGCTTAAACAAAGCAGGGTTTAGCCAACACGATTACAAGGTTGCAGTTGATGAAACTCAAATGATACAAGAAAAAACTAAAAATCTCGATGGGGAACAAATTAAAATTCCTGAAACAGATGAAGAACATGATACTATTGAACAGGAAGTAAAAGTAGAAAACATTACTATTCTCGAAAATCCTGATGAGGCAATTTCAAAAGTGTTGAAAGAAATTGAAATAAAAGCTGTTGCCGCAAGTAAAGATATGGACAGGTTGGTTCAAGAGAAAGCCGATGATTTGTTGATGAGTTTACCAATAGAAATTCAAAGCAAAGTGAAAGTATACAATATGAAAGAGACCTTTGCAGATAAAGCAAAGAGTGTCAAGCTACCCCAATTCTATCTCAAAATTCCTTCAAACACGTTGATGCTTGATGAAAAGGATAATTTTGTGTTGTTGTCAAAAGAAACTTTGCTGGAAGATTTTAAGTTAAGCAAGGAAGATAATAAAATAAATTTCGAAAGTGTTGAATCGAATATTCGTGAAATCGATCTGGAAAAATTAAAAGGAGATGATTATACACCAACCATCCGTCACGTAGATGATCGGGTAAAAGAGCCCTTAATCGCTTATATTTTAAGTCAACCGAAAGAAACTCAGATAGCTCAACTTACAGGAAAAATTGTAAAACTCATTGGTAATCTATGGCCAATACCCGATAAGGAAATTGCTTTATATGTAAAGCGAATAGTGGAAAGTTTTACTCCGGAGCAAATTACGGAAGCGATTCATCACGAGCTTTCGTATCGTGATAAAATAAAAGATAAAATACGTCAGTTGTCGGAAGCACATGCGGAAAAGCAATTCAATAAGAAACTTGATACCGATAATATTATCACAAAAGAAAATTTTGCTTTTCCTGAAAGAATAATGCCAACGAGATTAGGGCCTTCTCTTACGAAATCCTTATATGAATCTGAGGGAGAGATAAATGATTTTGAAGAAAAAGTAATTAATGCAATTGCAAATTGTTCAAGCGTCGAATTTTGGCATCGGAATACTGAAAGAAAAGGATTTTACATAAATGGTTTTATCAATCATTATCCTGATTTTATAGTGTGCACCAAATCAGGTAAAATAATTATAATAGAATCAAAAGGTGATTATCTAGATGGAGAGGATAGTAAAGCGAAAATTCGTTTGGGTCAAAAGTGGGCAAGCAAAGCGGGTTCGAAGTATAAATACTTTATGGTTTTTGATCAGAAACAGGTTGAAGGCGCACATAAATTGGATGATGTTATTAATATTGTAAAAGAGTTGTAAGTTTTTTATTAAGGCCTGTTCCAGCCAAACGGATTCCATAACGGTTGAGAATTTCTTTCTGCTCAATTAGCACCATTTCCCCGCTAAATTTTAAGTATATATGTTCGTTTATTTGTAGTATGAATATCCCCTTTACAATTGAATTAGACTAAGCTAGCCCCTAAAATATGGAAATAACATTTTAATGTTCATAAAATCTCCTTGTGTTATAGTATAATTAAATTTTCATAGTATATTTGCATTAACAGTACCCGTCACGCTTCCCATAGAACAGCGCACCAGGACGGGTCTTTTTATTCTAAAGCAATATGATTTTTGACAAAAGTGCATTAACAGTTGAACAACAATTGTCTCTTTTAAAAGAGAGGGGAATGGTTGTGGGTAATGAGGATAAGGCTAAAATGTATTTAAGCAACATTAGCTATTATCGTTTAAGTGCATATTGGCACACTTTTCTTGAAAATCCCAAAACCAATCATAGATTTAGTAAGGGAACAACATTTGAGGATGCATTTGATACTTATGTTTTTGACCGTAAGTTGCGCTTGTACATTTTTGATGAAATAGAAAGAATTGAAATCGCACTGAGAACAACCATTATACATAATTTTTGCCTTCAATATGGTAATAATTGGTACGAGAATAAATCTCTGTTTAGGGGTCAGGATTCTTATTTTTATAGATTCAATTCTATATTACAGGAGGAAATGAGTAAAACGCGGGAGGTGTTTATTAAGCATTATCGTGAGAAATATAATGAACCGCCGAATCCTCCTGCTTGGATGGCATTGGAACTGGCCTCATTTGGGCAGCTATCTATGCTATATAAAAATCTAAAAAATTGTGAAGCAAGGAAAAAAGTAGCACAACATTTTGGTTTGGATGAGCGTGTATTGGAATCCTGGCTAGAGGCATTAGCCTATATTCGCAATGCTTGTGCGCATCACATGCGCTTATGGAATCGAAAGTTACCCCGCACACCAATGCTTCCGAGAAACCCAAAGCTGACATGGCTGAAAGAAGTTCCGGTGCCTGAAAATGCAAACAGAATTTATGTTATTATATCATCGATCAATTATTTGCTTTCTAGTATAAGCCCGGGAAATAGTTTTCCAAAAAAAATTAACGACTTGCTGGCAAAGTATCCAAAATTGCCAAAGCACTATATGGGTTTCACGAAAAACTGGAAAGAAGAAGCTATCTGGAAGACAAATTCTTAATAAGTACATGCTTGAGATAATAAATAGAATCCTCACCCCGCCAAATTCACAGCCCTACTAGTCGGGGCATCCGCCTCAACTCTTCGGAGCTTTTTAACAGGCCGCTCTTATGAGGCTTTAAGAGATAGCTTCACACTTCTTACTTTTTTTCTGTCATTTGTTAATGTGTATAAAAACCAGTATTTTTGTGTATAAATAACTTCTATGAGAACTAATATTGTTATAAATGATAAGCTGGTAAATGAGGCCATGCGCCTTAGTCATTCCAAGACAAAAAAACAAGTAGTAGAACTTGCGCTTGAGAATTTTGTTAATTTCCTGAAACGTCAAAAGATGAAGGACCTGTTTGGTAAAGTAAAATGGGAGGGAAGTTTAAAGGATATGCGTAAGGTATGAGTAAAATTTTGGTTGACACATCGGTTTGGATCGACGCTCTTAATGGAAAAATTAATAAACAAACCAAAAAGCTTTTGAGTCTTATTGAAAAGGATATTTCTGTCGTAATTTGTCCTGTCATTGTTCAGGAAATATTACAGGGAATAAAAGACGAAAAACAATTTAGGGAAGTGAAAGAAAATTTGACCGGGTTCGAATTGCTTAATCTGGATTCGCTAACAGCGGCATATGGAGCTGCAGATTTGTATCGCAGTATTCGAAAAAAGGGTATTACAATACGCAAAAGTAATGACTGCCTTATTGCTTTTTACGCCATCCATCATAAAGCACGTCTTTTACACAATGACAAGGACTTTGTCCGCATTGCAAAAAATTCTTCTCTAAGTGTGATGATGAAATAAACTCCTTTTCTAAGGAGGTAAAATTCTACTCTCCAAACAACTCCATCTGCTCCACCTTACTCAACACCTGCGAACCATTTTGGGTAATGGAATACACCTGTGTTTCCTCGTAGCGTGATGCTACAACAACATTGGTATTGCCTGCGTGTTTTGTAAATAACTGATGAACAATTTCCGGAGTGTTATTATTTTTAGAAAGATGTGATAAAATTAAATGACTCAAGGACTTGTGACGATGAACATTAAAAAGTTCCACTGCCTGCTTGTTGGATAAATGCCCTTTGCCGCTGCGGATCCTGTTTTTCAAATAAAAAGGATAACTGCCATTCTCCAACATATCTTCGTCATAGTTAGCCTCTAGAAATGCTGCATGACATTGTTTAAAATGATGTATCAATTGTTCACATGCAATGCCTAAGTCTGTAAACACACCAACTTTTATTCCATCCTGTTCAATTAAAAAACTATGCGGGTCGGCGGCATCATGTTCTTTTAAAAAAGGAGTGATCATTAATTCACCAATGGTAATAGATTCATTTGCGGTAAATGACCTTATGAACTCTTCCTGTAATTTTATTCCGCTGTTACTCAGTGTTGCTTGTGTAATGTAAACCGGCAGCTGGTATTTTTTAGATAATACGCGCATCCCGCGAATATGATCTCCATGTTCATGAGTAATAAAAATTGCTTTTACAATATCTATGGATAGTCCCAGCCGCGCCATTCGTTTTTCAATTTCACGGCAGGAAATACCAACATCAACCAATACCGCTTCCCTGCGATTGCCTACGTAATAGCAGTTTCCGTTGCTTCCTGAATTTATAGAGGTGATAAAAAGGGACATGATACAAGATAATGAAAATTTACGAATTGAAATTTACGATTTACGAATACCTACGAATGGTGCGAATTTTTATGGAGCAGATGTACTGGTAACTGATCACTCCTTTGTGCGTCATTGCGAGGGAGGCACGACCGAAGCAATCTGTGTTTTGAGGGAGGATACTAAAGAGATCGCTTCGTCCTTCGTCCTCGCGATGACGTTCGGACCTACTTCGCGCTTCTAACTTCCAGCTTCTGACTTCTTTCAAGAATATCTTTCGTGAGTACTGCTGAAAACTTATCCGCACCAACATTGTTCAGGTGATACAGGTCAAAGAAATTGCTTTTTACCATATTCATTTCAAGGTTAGCATAATCCATTACCTGTACATTATATTTATCTACTATTTGATGGAGGGCTGGGAATGAACGGTCAACCGTAGTGTCAATTTTAGTTGTATAAGAGCAGGGGAACACCAACAATAATTTGATGTTGTTATCCTTACAAACCTTACAAAAACTTTCGAGATTGTTTTGTTGAACAGGGGAGATCTCTTTTGAATCCTTTTTAATGGTAATATTGGTGGCGTTCTCAAATCTTTTCAGGTTCATTACTGTACCGTATATAGGTTCATATCCCTGGTAATTCCCCGTACGCAAATGATTCTTTTTTACAAATGGAATAAGCGATGAATATTTTAAATGGTCATTGTACTTCGAGAGTGCAACAAAAGGTAAATGCTTCACCAGCTTTATTCCATCATCATATTTACTTACTGTTTCATAAACAGCATTGTTATTGGCATAAGGATAGAATTGCAGTGCATAAGTAATTTCATGTCCGCGGCCTCTTCCCCAATCGGGTTGCATTACATAAACGACGGTTGTTGGTTTAGGATGCGAAGAATGCAAATAACTTTCGAGTAAAATCCTACTATCCACAAATCCGAAACCATAAATGCCGCAATTAAAAGAACTTTTTCCACTTACAGAATCTACAACTCTCGGGTTAATATTATTTTTTGCAATGGAGGCGCCAAAGATTAATATATCGTGTTTATCGCTCTTATTGGCAATATGATTAAATGTTCCGAAAAAATCATTCTGCTGTTTTTTTAATCCTGCGTTAACAAACAAAAGCGCTAGGTAGGAGAGCGCGAATGCTGGAAGGATTACAGACAGTATATATTTAAGCAGCCGCATTTAAAATTGAAAATAAATAAAACTTTGTTGGTTAAAAATTCCAAGTACTATGATAAGCGTAAGTGTAACGATACTAAAAGTTCTTTCCAGAGAAGGTTTTTGAAGATCCATTTTTGGAATGCCGCTTTCAAATTTACGCTCTATAAAATGCATATACGCGATCATGGTAAAAATGATAGATAGAGGCAAGAGCCCAAGGTTTTGTAATTGCTCCATTATACTGTGAGAGGAATGATGCCCGCATGCTTTTATCATTGAAATTGCAGTATGCATATCGCTGGAGCGGAAAAATATATAGGAAAATGAAACAAATAAAAACAATAATAAATTGCTGGATGAATTGTAAATCACAGCAGGAATTTTTTTAGATAAATTTTTTCTAAATTTTTTACTGAGGAATTCATAAACTAAAACAATGCCATTCAACGCACCATAAATTACAAATGTCCACCCCGCGCCGTGCCACAAGCCGCTGATAGAAAATGTAAGAAGCAAGCCAACTACCACAGCGATTTTTCCCCAGTCGCGTTTTGCCAATACAAAAGGGGTATACAAATAATCACTGAACCAGCTGGAAAGAGAAATGTGCCAACGCCTCCAGAATTCGGTAAGGTTTTTGCTGATCAATGGCCGGTCAAAATTTTTCATTAGTTTAAAGCCCATGACACGCGCCGAGCCAACTGCTATGTCGGAGTATCCTGAGAAATCACAATAGATCTGGAACGTAAATAACATACAGCCAAGCGCAATGATTGGACCGCTGTAACTATCGGTGTTTCTATAAATTTCATCCACCACCAATGAAATGCGATCTGCGATAACCAGTTTTTTGAAAAATCCCCAAAGCATTAGTCGCAACCCGCTCACCATTAATTTGTAATTAAAATTTTGTTTCTCATGGAACTGGTGTAACATGTTTTGAGGTCGTTCAATAGGGCCGGCAACCAGTTGCGGGTAGAACATGACATACAAGGCATAAATGCCAAAATGTTTTTCTGCTTTTTGATTTCCCCGGGCAATTTCAATAGTATAACTCATTGCCTGGAAAGTATGAAAGGAAAGGCCGATAGGTAATAGTATTTTTAAATAGGGGATAGGGTTGGTGTAGCCCATAACGGAAAGGAGCCCGTCGAGATTACTGTTTAAAAAATTATAATATTTAAATACGGCAAGCACGCCAATGTTCGCAATCAGACTAATGATCAGCAATTTTCTCTTTTTCTCGGGCGTAGCAGCCCTTTCAATGTATATCCCCGCGAAGTAATCGATGATAATGGTGAAGAAAATAATGAGGATGTAAACTGGTTTAAAGAACATGTAAAAGATGCAGCTCGCGGTAAGTAACAGCGACCACCTGAATTTATGCGGCAATATAAAAAACAGGATAGTTACAAGTGGAAAGAAAACAAGAAATTCAAAGGAGTTAAATAACATTCCCGAAAATTATTTTTCTATCAGTTCAATGAGGTGTGCATCAGGCGAAAACAAAAATATACATTTTTTCCCTCCGAATGCTTCCGATGAAAAGTACTCAAACGGTTTATAGTTGAGCCCGGTAAGATGCTCTGTTATTTTTTCAATATCATCTGTGAGATACCCCGTGTGATAATAGGTTTGTCCCTTTTTTTTAAGTTTGCTCACAATCGAATTTTCATTCGAAGGTTCTACCAGTTCAAGAAAAACGTTTGGCCCGACTTCTACAAAACAAACATAAACGCCTTGTGAAGAAATGTTGTATTTTTTTGAAATGCTTTTGTCGCCAAAAATTTCGCGGTAATTTGCTGCAACTGCGTCAATATTATCTACAACAATTCCGGTATGGTGGAAAGTAAGCATCAGGCCCCCTGTTTTGTTTTAATCAGGCTACAAAGATCTCCTACATTATTTAATTTTTGAATTTCGGCAGTGGTGAAACGGATCTTAAAATGTTTTTCAACGGCAACGATGATCTGCACATTGGTAAGCGAATCCCACTCTTCTATATCGGCTGCAGAGGTTGATTCTGTTAATTGAATACTTTCATTGTCGAGAACATCAATAAAGATGGGATTAAGCTGTTCTATAATTTGTTGAGTCTCCATATTATATACTTTGTGCTGCTATTAGCTTCGGATAAATATACACTGTTTTTTCTTTGTAGCCGGGTACATTCAGTTCCCATTGCCCGTTTTTTTCTGTGAATCCCAGGTCTTTATAATGATCTTTCACCATCCCGTTTTTTGAAGTAGGAATATATTCTCCGATCAATTTCTCAACACCATTTTCCTTCGCGCATTTTACCAATTGATTTAATACAAAATTTTCCATTCCTCTTTTTAATACGCGACAACTCATGAGCCAGGTATCGATGAATAATTCTCCCGCTTTTCGTTTTTGTAAAATAACAACGCTGATCAAACCATAATCTCCAAAAGTATCTTTCAGTGTAAATGAAAAAGTGAAGTGTTCATTGGAGGAAATCAGTTGCTGAACAGTATCTTCTGTATATCGAACTGTTCTTAAATTAAATTGATTGGAACGCTGAGATAACTGTGCAACCCTCGGCATATTAAATTTATTGAACGGACTTACTTCCGAGATCATATCCAGGCTTTTCAAGAAATCATCTTCATTGGTATATGATTTCTGGAAGGAAATTCTTTTTGCTTCTTCCTGGTATTGTTGTGTGCGCTGGTTATCCTCCTCTGTAAAAGAAGCAGTTTCAAAAAGATTAAGTGTTCTTAAATAGGAAAGATATTCGGCGGGGTCTTCCGGCAGCTCGGGCACTTCTAGTTCTGGAATTTCGGAGCGCACCATGTTTCTTTCAAAAGGATTGTCGTCCAAAAATACCATCGAATCAAAACCAATATTGAGTACCGATTGTATATGCCGAATGTTATTTACTTTATTTTCCCAGTTAGCAACGAATACAGCAATGTCTGTAAGTCGCAATACCATGTCAGGGTGTTTTTCGAATGGTTCTTTCGCGATACTCTCTTCGTTCTTGCTACAAACAGCAAGAATAATTCCACGTTCCTTCAATTGTTTTGCCCAACACTGCAATTCTGTAAAAGCCTTGCCAATGCCTAAACTTCCTATCTGGATATTTTCTATTCCGTCATCACCGATTATTCCGCCCCATGTTGTATTATCGAGATCAAGTATCAGGCATTTTTTAAACTTACCCGCGATGGAAGCAACAATATCCGTAGTGTTTTTGGCAACATAAGGGAGAAAATCAAGACTAAAAACCGTATCAGTATTGATATATATTTTTTGATCGATAATAAAGGAATTTCCAAATGTGTTTTGCAATGAAGAGATATCATTAGTGAAAACACCGGAATTTTCCTGCGCCAACTCCATTAACTCCACATTGATCTTGCGCAATTGATAAAGAAATGACGAGTCAGTTTTATTGCTGAAATTTCCAAACACGGAATCATTTATCTCTGGGAAATTGAATACGATGATCTTTGCTTTTGTACTGGCGTTTGCTGCAGTAATTAATTCATGTACATAAGAAATGTATTCTTTGCAGAAGGACTTTTTTTGCTGCGATGAAAGTTTATAAAAGCGCGATAGCAACTTTTGTGTTGAGGAATGAATGACAATATATTCCGGATCAGATTGATATAAGGTAGAAGTTTTATCAAATATCTGCCTGTCTATCTGGTCGTAATCCGCTTCATAAATGTCAAAATTGTAACCGATCTCATACCCATATCCTTTTAATGCCTGCACATACAGCTGACTGGCGCTGTCGGCAAGAACCGCAAGTTTAATTTTTTTAAGTGCGGCAAAATCTTTTTTGAGATTTTTTTTTAAGCCGCTAAAGGATTTTAGAATCATTATATTCCTATAAATTTAGGAATAATTTCTGCAAAGTCTAAGGTAAATAAGGCTTTATAAAATGAAGAATCGCTTATGGTTGCACGACTTTCATTCTCTTGTAAAATACTTCCGTTATGGATCTCTCGTGACCCGCTATCATTTTAGTATGAGCAGAGCAGATGTGGCGGAGAGAATCATCTACATTCTGGGTAAACCCGCTTTTAGGATATGCGCAAAAAAGACAAAAAACTTCAGTGGCGCAGAAATTGTTCCATAAGTGTTCGAGCTGAACAGTTGCACCGCTGTGCCCTTGTTGCCACAAGATAGCAACCATTTCTCCGTAAGCACGCACACGCCTGTTATTTGTTCCACGGGCTAAAAGAATTATTTCCTTAATCAAATTATTAAAGAGTGTTTCATCGGGCCAGCCATTCACCATAAACCGTTCAAGCGTTTCCTGCGCATTTAAGGGAATATACAGGTGATTAAGTAAAGGCGAATCGATGTTGAAGCCTTTTTTTATAAGCCGATCATTTAAAGCGACTAAATGTTTATTGGTGGCAATTATAATTACACTATCTCCAGCGTTGAATCCGCTTGTTACAAACCCCTCTAGGGAATCTAATACAACATCATCGTTTTCATATATCTGAACAAGATGGTCTGTAGGTGCTATTTCTCCCCAAAAAACCTGAGTTTTACATTGTTGCCAGTCTCCATTCTCTTTCTGCAAATCTTCCATAAATGAATGTTTAATTTATTTTCATTGGCTGGGCGGGCCTTTCTAAAGGTAAAAAAATATTATGCGTTTTGCTGTTTTTTTTAGCCAATATTATTTTTTTTGCGAAGTGTAGCTTCTGCAAATGTTATTCCTTTTATTTTACTCTGCAGCCAGGTGATATAATCGAAATAGGCGAGGGCAGTTTCTTCGTAGGGGTCTTGGGATATAATGATGAGTTCATCACGGACCCGTTTAAATTCAGGGATTAGTTTTTTGTAGTCTGTTATATGGGTATTCTTTTTAATAAAGCTCAGCACCAGCGATTCTATTTTATACAAACGTTGCTTTTTGTACAGGTGTCTATAGGTAGATTTTAACTCCAGCTCCAGGGCATCCCTGTCATTGAGCTCATAATGAATAATAAGATTAAATATTTTAGAAAATGAAAAAATATCGTTTCGCTGCTCAATGTCTTCATGGTGTAATATTTTGTTTATCCATTTTCGCGCTATTTTGAATTTGTTCATTGCAAAATAGACATTGGCAATAAGATGAAATGTGATAAATGGCTGTGACAAATATTGCCCTCGTTCATTTATTTTATCTTCCAGTTGTTTGCAAAGAGCGGTACATTTTTCAAATTCTCCTCTAGAATAATGAAATATCAGTTCCAATGAGATAGTCACAAAGAATAATTTTGATGATGCTCGAACTGTTTTCAGTTTCAATGATTTTAATTTCTCTAGTAGGGGAGGGATGTCTTTGTAATCTCTAAGGGATTGTTTACATATGATCGCATTTTTTATGGCACTGATATAATAGTCGATATCATCGTCCATCAGAAAGGATTTTTCTTCCAGGAGTTTTATTGTTTCCTCGGCCAGTTCGCCGGCTTTTCGAAAATCTTTTATTTTAAAATAGTAAGAACCAACGGTAAGGTTAAAACGGTATTGTGCGTAAGCTGAATTTGCATTTTCTTTTTTTATCAGAAAATCATCTCGAAAAATATAATCGTATTCCTTAACCTGTTCTCCGCTTCTTGAAAACCCTTCTTTAGATATCACCCGCATATGGTAATAGAGCCAATCGTAACGGCAGACGTTTAAATGCCGGCCCAGTAATTTTTGTTCTTCAGCATAAAGAATATCAGCGGTCTCTTTTGTTTTGCCCACCATTTGTTCTACACTGTTTATTTTTTTTTCAAAAGCAACAGCTTCTGCTGCCAGCAAAAAATATTCGCAATTCATTGCCGTTTTTTTTGCGCGTAGAATAATTTTTCTCGATTGCTGAAATAGCATTTTGTCGAACAAAGCGCCTGCATGAATGATGAGACTTTTTATTTTATTTTTTTTTGAGTGATTGGCATTGTATGACTCGAGCGAACGCAATACCTGGTAATACAATTTGTATTTCGCAACGGTGAATTGTTTTATGAAAGCGCTGCCGGCAAATTTTTTTTTAATGATAGATTCATCATATATATCCTGTTTGTTTATTGCATTGAATAGCTTAATATAGCCGGCATCATCTTTTGATCCTTTGGAAGAATACAAGGTGAAATGCCTCTTTTCATTATTATCCAGGGATTTTATGAGCAAAAAAAGGTCATCAGACTGCTTCATGGAAAAGTATGATTAAATACATTAAATATACTAAAAAACGGCTTTATTTAAGCTATTTAGTATAAAAAGGAAAGGTATGTTTATGGCAATTTTTTTTTTCACTTTAACAACTCCGGGATGTATTTTGGGTATAGATAAAAAACAGCTATGAAAAACAGTCTACTATTCCTGTCCTTTTTGGCATTTACATTAACAACAATTGCACAGCAAACGGGTGATTTCACAATGACCTACACCGAAAACGGCAGTGGTTTAACGCGCAGCTATTATGTATCTGTTCCCTCAACTTATACGAGCTCTTTAAAGTATCCATTGATATATGCATGGCATGGCAGCGGTATGTCAGGCTCGGATATGAGAACGTTGATCCAATCTGTAAATTCAAATATCAATGCGATTATTGTTTGTCCGGATGTTAATGGGTTTACAACAAGCGCGGAGTTAACACAAATGCTGAATACTTCATATGCTTATCCATTTATCAATTATCATATTGATACAGCAAAGCGTATCATCGCTGGCTTTTCAATGGGCGGTTATTATGCTTATCAGATCGGACTTCAAAATCCATCTCAGTTTACCGGCATCCTCGGCCTTAGTCCTGCAATAGGCTCTACTCAAATGACAACCGCTATGTGGAATAACATTACCCAGGTGCGAATGGCAACGATTGACGGCACTGCTGATTTTAATTATACTGCTGTACATTCTTTAATGACTTCAATCCAGTCGCAGGGTGGAAGTTTGTCGTTAATAGAACCTTCGGGTGTTACGCATGCCGACCAGGTTTATTTTACTTCAACAACTTTTCATAACGATTTTGATTCTTCTTATACCTATCTCATTGCTCAGCCTTCAACAGCTGGTGTTAAAGAAGATGCATTAACGTTAGGGAGTATCGATATGTTTCCCAACCCGGCAACAGAATATGTTGAATTGTATTTGGGAAGTATTAATCACAACAATTTAAATGTAGAGCTATTTTCAATTGATGGAAAAATGGTTGGAAGCAATAACTATGAAATACAAAAAAGTAATGAAAGTATCCATATACAATTCAATCATTTGAAAAGTGGAGTGTATTTTGTGAGGGTGCAAGGGCAAAACGAGTCTGTTACCAAGAGGCTAGTTGTAAATTAAGTGCTCTTAACTTTTCGCTTTTTTTTCGTATCTTCAATAGGATAGGTTGCTGTCGGTTTGAATTGTAAAAATATCCTCATGCTTTTTCGATTACAGCGTTTATTTATTCTTATTTTTTTCCTGGTTATTTCCGGCAATGTAATTTCCGCTGATTCATCCCCGGATATGCTGAGAGGTAATGGCATGAATTTTATTGAGAACCGCGGACAGGTGGTTGATATGGCAAACAATTTACGTTCTGACATACTTTATACAGGCGAGTCCCGTGATATGAAAGTGTATTTACGAAAGGGTGGGATAAGTTATGTGATTACAAAAGCAGAAGGTTTGACAGAGGGCGAAAATCATGAAATTGAATCAAAGCAAAAAAGCGGTATTCTTAAGGCTTGCCGCATTGATATGGATTTTATTGGCAGCAATATAAAAGTGAAGACGATAAATTCAGGAGCGGTAGAAGGAGTTACTAATTATTACTATCCTCATTGTAAAAATGGAATAACGGGAGTTGCGGGATATAATAAAGTTGTGTATGAAAATATTTATCCGAATATTGATATAGTTTTTTACGGAGAAAAAAACCAGGGATTAAAATATGACATTGTGATTAAGCCGGGAGGTGATCCCAATGATATAAAAATAAAATATACCGGGGCGGAGGGATTGGAAATTAAAAACGAAAAATTAATAATTAACAATTCACTTGGAGAAATAGTCGAAGAGTTACCGAAAGTGTATCAGAATATTGATGAAAAAATTGTTGATGTAAAGGCAAAATATATTTTAAACAACAATATCCTCAATTTTTCATTTTCAATTTATAATTCTTCATTTCCATTAGTAATTGATCCATGGATTACCTATTACGGTGGAACAGGACAAGAGGCTACTACTGCAATTGCCACAGATGGCGGAGGAAATGTGAGTGTAACCGGAAGTACTTTCTCTCTTAATTTTCCTGTATCAACAGGCGCGTTTCAAACAATTTTGAATAATACGCAAACAGATGCTCATGTTGTAAAGTTCGATGCAAATGGAACACGTTTGTGGGCCACTTATTACGGAGGAAGTTTTGTTGACTCTGGAGAAGATATAATTTCTGATCCCGCGGGTAATACTATTATTACCGGTGCAACGCAGTCAACAGATTTTCCTACAACTACCGGAGCTTTTCAGACGAACTTAGCTGCGTCCTCAGATGCTTTTGTTGTGAAGCTTGGCCTGACAGGTGTGCGGCTGTGGGCAAGTTATTATGGAGGTACGGATTATGATTGTGGTTTTGGTGTTACTTCAGATGCAACAGGAGATATTATTATAACAGGAGAAACACAATCAACTAATTTCCCTGTATCAACAGGAGCTTTTCAAACAACATTAGCTTCCGGGGTCGGGTCTTCAGATGTATATGTGGTAAAGTTTGATCCAACGGGAACAAGAAAATGGGCGACATATTTAGGTGGCACTCAAGGAGAGACAGGTAGGGACATCACCTTTGATAGTGCTAATAATATTGATGTTGTTGGTACTACCGGTTCAGTGGATTTTCCTGTTACACCGGGCGCGTTCCAAACCATCATGACTGTATATCAAAAAGCAATTGATGCTTTCATTACAAAATTTGATATTAACGGAAATCGTCTATGGTCAACGTATGTGGGAGGTGGTGATACGGATGAAGGAAACGATATTGCAGTTGATGCAAATGATAATATATCAATTACAGGATCAACTGTTTCATTGGATTTTCCTGTAACAGCAGGTTGTGTGCAGTCTGTTTACGGTGGAGGATCCACAGATATTTTTGCCGCTAAATTTGGTTCCGCCGGAAATGCCCAATGGCTCACTTACCAGGGAGATGTATTTGATGAAGTTTATTCTTCCTGTGCCGCAGATCCTCAAGGAAATACATATGTATTTGGAGAGTGGGAGGATACTCCTGCTTCAAACCTTCCTGTTTTTCCCTGTGCGTTTCAACCTGTTCATGGTGGAACCGAAGATCAGTACATTACAAAATATGGACCTACGGGAAATATTATCTGCGGCACATACATTGGTGGTTCCGATGAAGATGATTTAGATGGGAATATGGGAGGTATCGCATATTACAATGGTTACATGCATATAACTGCATTGTCGTATGGAACAAATTATCCGGTAACGAGTGGTGCCTTTCAAACTGCGTATGCAGGGTCACATGATTTAACTGTAGTAAAATTGTGTACGTACAACTGTGGTGATCCTAATCCCATTGTTGCCGATTTTTCGGGAAGTATAGATACGTTGTGTGTTGGCGTTCCAATGAATTTTAGTTCAACAGTGAATACGTGTGATACTATCAGTGTTCAATATAGCTGGGCATTCCAGGGCGCATCAATAAGTTCATCTACAAGTAAACATCCATCTGGTATTACATATAATACGCCCGGTGTATATAATGTTAAGCTTTTTCTTACTTCACCCTGTACAGCGGATTCAGTAATTAAAGGGAGGTTCTATTAAGGGGAGTTCTAAAAATAGAATGTTAAAAACAATCTAATAAAATCGTATC
>CAZQIC010000019.1:0-21499 GCA_964593555.1 uncultured Bacteroidia bacterium
TAAATCATATGGCTTGGCTCCTGCATTATTTATTTTATCTGACTTCAATAGTTTACTTTCTAATGTGTAACGAAACATTTCAAAATCTATTACTTTGCTTATCGTTTCTAGAGGATTGCCTATTGCTGTTAGCTTTTCTACTATGAACTCTTCATCAAATAAACTTTTTTTTCCTTGGGATTTATACTGATAATTTTGCATTGTTATATTTTTTAGCACAAATTTACAAAGACTTGACTCTTGTTTTAGACATACAAATCATTGGTTATAAACATTTTAATTTTTAGAACTCCCCTATAGTTAATCAAGAGGAAGGTATATCTATTCAGGTTTTTATTTTCTACTCTACTTAATAACATTCTTTCATTCGTAAAAATGTCAATTATCATACCTTCCTCCTGTAAAGTATATGATTTCTACCATTCTTCGTTGTGGATAAATAATGGCATTATGTATGGGAAGTACAAACGCGATCTTGTTATCGATATTCATATAGCAAAAGAAATGGTTATAGATAGGCAAAGGATTTCGGCAGGAATCTTACGACCTTTTTTAGTAGATGTAACCGGGCTTTTGTGTATAGATACAGATGGAAGGAATTACTTAGCTGGTCCCGCAGGATGTAAATTTATAAGTGCCGGAGCTATCTTTACCAAAAACAGACTATTGGCATTTGTGGGAAATGCTTTTATTTTACTTGACAAGCCTTTAATTCCAGCTAAAGTCTTTAGCGATGAATCATCTGCGCTTAGATGGTTGGAACCATTCAAATTTCCTAATTAATCTTCTTTAGTGTCAGCTAAATCAGGAAAACTTTTCAGAATTGCTTTGTTTCTTTCATATTCAAGGATCTTCTCAATATCTGCCAATTCGGTTTTATCGGGCACTAAAACATTTTCAATATACTTTTTATCTATGTTAGGATTATCTTCTAATAATGTTGCTCGCATAAAGTCTTGTTTTGCTTTTTCAAATTCACCAAGTTGGTAATGACAATCACTTTTTAAATAATAGGAGCTTGCATCTTCAGGCAATGCCTTTAATACTTCAATAAAATCATTTATTGCTTCGTTATATTTCTTAGCGATGTTAAACATAACCCCTCTGGTTCTTAAAATTTCCATGTTATTTGGTTCTTTTAAAAGCTCTCTGTTACACGCTTCCAACAAATGACAGATCATCTTATGCCTCAATACAATTCTTCTCATATCCGCTTCAATTAAGGTTATATAGCAATCCTATTACAAGAGTAAGTATTCCAACAAAAATCACACCAATACTGGCCTTTATTGAGCTATAAATTGGCTGGTTCCCTATTCTAAGTAAAAATCTAAAAAGCAAAATATTTAGTGTAAAAATCGTAAGTATAAAGACGGACACTAACTTACCTATTTTATGTTGATCCATCATTAAAGTGCTGTTATTTCTTTCATACGTAAGAAAATCAGAATACCCGAATAACATGACATTGAATAATATAATAATGCAAATATTTAGAAAACTAAATAGCATTATATCCTTTAGAGATGGGGTTAACATGGCTTCTAAGTTTAGAATTAACAAATAAAAAAGGGTATGCACCCCTATTCGGTACACACCCTTTTTATATAAATATGGTGGGTGCGTTACCTTACAACATTCACTTAGTTAGAAGGTTCCGCGAGGACCCGATCCACCAGTAAAATGAGAAGGACGCACCCATGTAATGGATGCCCTTCGTCATTTGCCGGTGGATCTAAAAATTTCGCGGATTTTCTAATACCTAAGCAAGCAACAATGTGCTATACGTTAATTTATGATTCTATATCATTTTGATTTATTAAATGTTAATACAAATTTATGAAATTTTCAATATTCTGTTGAGCAATAGCAGGTGTTTTTTACTTTACTCGAGCGTAACAGTGGTTTCTTCATTTCTCTGCCTTCTGAAATTCACAATTTTTAATAACCCTTCATCAAGCAATTTTCTCTTAATAAAGTTTTGCTGGTAATTTATAGTAGTAGTCAAAGTACTATGTCTATATAAATCTTGCAGAACTTCTGGTGGTATATTTCCTTTTGAAAGATTACCAAATGTATGTCGAGTAATATGCATACTAATCTTTTTTTCAATTTTAGCTACTCGAACAAGAATCGAAAGATCTTCATTAATTTTACTATTAGCAGTTCTAATCTTTGTATGAATATCATTAGCATTAGATTTTGCCCTTTTCAATTCAGGAAAAACGTAATCGTCTTCGGCTACTTTGTCTTTTATATAATGCTCTAAAATTTTATTAGCTTGTTCAGGGATAGGTACGTCAACAGGTCGGGAGTTTTTTCCAATGATATAATAATATCTTCCATTCTTAAAATCTGTCCATTTCGTTTTGAAAGTATCAGCGGTGCGAAGACCTGCAAAATTAAATGAAAATAAAAATACATTCCTGGCATGAATCAAGTCATTTAGTCGTTGCGATAAGTTCTTTATATATTTCTTACCTTTCTTCAACTCCAATATAATGTCAGAATTATTTTCAGTTATCTCTATATTTTCAAGTGTTTCAAGCTCATTCTCATCTAATCCAATCTTCATGCTTTCTCCTGGCTTAAATTGAAGTTGGGTTTTGCCTTTTCCAAATGGATACTCTTTTTCATCTATCAAACGTTTCTCAATAGCTTTATTATAGAGGATTCTAATAACATTCAAATTATTGTAAATTGTAGTTTTGCTTTTCCCAAGGCTTCTTAAATATAGTTCATAATCTTTCAAAAGAGATCCAGTTATTAATTTCACATTGATATCCCTTTTGGGTTCTTCGTCTTTCTTTTTTTTATTTTGCTGAATATCATTATGCTGTACCTTGTCTAATAGAACCGATATACCAAGTCCTTTTTTTTCTAAAAAAATTCTGAATTTTTTAAATTTGGGTTTATCAGCTACGTATTGATTAATCTTACCCGAAGATACTTTTCCATCTAAATATTCTTTTGCTAACTTATTAAACGAAACAAATGTAAATCCGCCACCAAGAATTAATTCCTTAAGTTGCGGTGATGATAAATCCTGATCCTTGTTTTCAGCATCAAGAATTACTTGTTCTGCTTCTGAAAATTTATTTTTAAGGAGAATATTTAATCTTCGGGAATTGGGATAATTCTTTCTTACTGTTGAAGATGTCTCATCCCATTCTCCTTCAATTAGGAAATATTTCAGGAAAATATAAGCCCGTTCTCCAGATTTTGTAATTCTAATGGCAAGAGGAGCCTTGCCACCCTTCTTTTCCTTACTCTTATATCTAACTATTTTTATATTTGCACTCATATAATTACTTTAAATGAATAACCTAACAAGAGCAAAGATAAAAAAAATAATTAAAATGGTTACATATAGGTTACATATATTGAATTTCTACTCGGTTTTATTCGGTTTCTTAAAATCCAGTAAATACGGCTTAATGAGAGGCAAATAGGGAGTTATAAGGGTTTATAGGACTTTGTATCGCAGGACTTAAAATCCTGTGTCTTCACGGACGTACGGGTTCAAGTCCCGTCCCGGGTACAAGCCTCTGAAAAATCAATATTTTCAGGGGCTTTTTTTATGTAATAAATTGTTGCTTTTAAGTAATCATGGGGAATGCTCAACTATTTGCCGAACAGTTCAATAGATATAACTTCCAAAAAACATTGAACTGTTTTTCTACTTTTGTTTAAAATATCAGCGAGACTGTATGCCCAAATCAACCGCTTCATTTTATGATTTAAAGTCCTATCGTAAGTTATTCGCTCTTGCGGGGTCTATCTATTTTGCTTTTTGGTTTATTAGTCATATGGTAGGGCCAAAGGTGTATGATCCATTGGCGGGCAGGGCGTTCGTTTCATTATCTATTTTTACCGCTTTAATACTATCCTTGAGGTATAAATTTTTCCAGGAAAACATCGTGCATGTATCCTATGCGCTTTCCTATATCATAACATTTCATTTCGTTTTTCTTGTTGTAAAAAATAATTACTTGAGTGATTACTGCATTGGTATGATGGTTGTTGTTTACGGGCTTACTCTTGTATACCGCTCAAGCAGAGCCTTATTAATGTTTTTGGCGGTTTGTTTTATCTTAACTTTCCTGGGTTTTTTTATTGTTGATCAACCTCAGGTAAATCCTTCCTTGTTTCTGAGTTTGTTAATTACGGCAAGCCTTTTGTCGTTTCTTGTGTTGAGTAATCGTTTAAAGGCGCATGAAAGCCTGCGTGTAAAAAATGATATGTTGAATGAGGCCAACAAAGAAATTAAAGAACAAAAAATAATTGTTGAAGAAAAAAATAAAGACATTACAGATAGCATTAATTATGCTAAAAGGATACAGGATGCTATTCTGCCTTCTGATGAAAAATTTAAAAACTTACTTCCTGATTCATTTGTTCTTTATTCCCCAAAGGATATTGTGAGTGGTGATTTTTATTGGTGCGAGCAATGGGGAGATCAAATTCTTGTTGCCGCTGTGGATTGCACTGGTCATGGTGTTCCGGGGGCCTTCATGTCCATTGTAGGATTTAATATTTTAAATCAATGTGTGCATGAACTTGCGCTTACAAAACCGGCAGTAATATTGAACAATTTGAGCAGGAGCCTCTCGAAAATAATTAAGCAAAAAAACAAAGATGATGCTGTAAACGATGGGATGGACATTAGTTTGTGTAACATAAATTTTAAAACAAAAAAACTTGAATTTGCCGGCGCTTACAACCCACTGTGGTTGATCAGGAACGGTAAATTTTCTGAAATCAAGGCAGATAAGATTCCTATTGGACCTACTCCGGGAGATTCGGTTTCACCTTTTACTAACCATGGGATAGATATGCTTGCAGGCGATACTTATTATATTTTCAGCGATGGCTATGCAGATCAGTTTGGCGGCCCCGTTGGAAAAAAATTTAAATACAAACAGTTTCAGGAACTTTTACTCTCCATTCAATCGAAAACAATGCAGGAGCAAAAGCAGATACTCGATAAAAGCATTAAAGAATGGATGGGCCCCCTTGAGCAGGTAGATGATTTACTGATTATTGGAATAAGAATATAAGTAAATTTTGTTGATTTTTTTCGAAAGAATTTTTAGGTAATAATTTTTGCATCTTTTTTAACTATCGTCCTTCACATTGCATCTGATATTATTAACATAATTGCAATTGTGTTAATATGCCGGCCTTACATTGTTAATTTCTATAAAATAAGTTTTAAATATAAGTGGTCGTCTATTTATTATATTAGCAACCAAATAATAATCTAAAACACAGCGCAGATGAAGAAAATTTTTGTTGTTTCGGTATGTTCATTGGCTTTTATTACAAATATTTTTGCACTGAGTCCTTCGAAGGAATATAAAGTGCTTCCGGATAAATTCGGAATGAAATACAAAGAAGAACTCGTGCCGACTTCTGATGGTGCTAAAATTAACACCTGGTATTTCGAGTGTCCTAAAAAAGTAAATAACAATATTATTATAAGCAGCAGTGGCGATGGAAATATGGCTGATAACCTGGAATTGATCAACTCATTCCTTTCGGCCGGTTACAATGTACTTGCTTATGATTACAGGGGTTATGGTAAAAGCAGTGATTTTACTATAGAGCCTGATGTATATATCTATCCTCAGTTTATCACAGATCTTAATACTGCCTGTGATTATCTGAAAAAATTACGTGCATCAGCGAAGTTTGATTTTTACGGGATCAATATAGGAGGGGGACTTTCGCTTGGTGTTGGAGCGAATAGAATTGAGACACGTCGTATTATTGTTGATGGGCCATGGGCTTCATTGGAAGGAATGAAAGCGAAGATAAAAGCAGTAAAAGGAAAAGATGTGGTGATCCCTTTTGGTTTTGACAAAAACTACGAACCAATGTATGGTCTTGAAAGCCCCAAAACAAAAATTATAAGTATCCTCATCTTTGTTAGTCCTAAGGATGAACTAATAGGGCCGGCAGATGTAAAAGCTATTGCGAATGCAAAGGGTGCAAAAGCTGTAACAGAAGTTTACCAGGTAAAGAAAAGTCTTTCGAACAGCCAGAATTTTTCTACTGACAAAAATGATTATTTTGATAAGATAATTAAGTTGCTCGGAAATTAATTAGGTATTTAAATACCTTCAGCCGGGATTGGTTTTTATCATACCAATCCCGGTTTTTATTATACACTATCTTATCAGCGAAATATTTCCTTGTCGATTTATTTTTTCTCCCTGGGCATTAGTTCCGGTAAGTGAATAAATAAATACTGCGGAATTTAATTTTTCACCTCCATATTCTCCATTCCATCCTATTGTAATATCTGTTGTTTCAAAAACTTTTTTACCCCACCTGTCATAAATGGACAGGGTGCTGTTTTTAAGGCAACTTCCTTTTACAAAAAATAAATCGTTCTCTCCATCATCGTTCGGAGAAAAAACATTAGGAATAAATAATTCACTGCAGATTAATTCTACCGTAATTTTTACAGAATCAATTTTTATACACCCATATTGGTCGGTAACAGTTATATAATAAGTGGTAGTTATAGTTGGTGACGCGGTAGGATTCTGGCACGTGACACAACTTAAGCCTGCAGATGGAGTCCAGTAATAGGCTGTTCCACCTGAACTAGTTAATGTAATAGATTGTCCGCTTGCAATTGTGGTAGAAGAGGAAATTGAAGTTGCAGGTAAATCATTTACAACAACTCTTGCGCTATCTGTATTAAAACAAGTTCCATCGCTTCCTGTTACTGTATAAGTTGTAGCTATATTTGGAGAAATTGTCAACATATAACCTGTAGTACTTGTGTTCCAAACATATGTTGTTCCACCCAAAGCATATAGTGTGGCATTTTGTCCTATGCATATCGTATCGTTTAATCCGGCATCAATTACGGGAAGTGCATTTATCGCTATTGTGGCTGAAGAAGTATCCGTGCAATTGCCATTTATATTTCCATAAACGGTATAACTTGTTAATGAAGTTGGATGTACTACAATTGAACTATTGGTTGAACCGTTGCTCCAGGTGTATCCTGTGCCACCTATAGCAGTGAGTGTTGCACTGTCACCTTCACAAATAGATCCGGGCCCGTTTATAGTGACTAAGGCCTGTTGAGTTAAATTCACCCTGAATGTGTCAGTATAATTATTGCAGTTAATCGTTGATATGGTAAGCGTATAGGTTGTGCCCAATGCAGGCGAAGCGTTTGGATTAGATATGCTTGCATTGCTAAGCCCTGTTGCCGGGCTCCAGCCATAATTATAACATGAGGAAATAATGTTTGCTACAATTGTTGTACTATCTCCGGAACAAATTAAAGTTGAATGGCTGATAGGAGGAGATTGTGTACAAAACTCCCGTTCATAACCATGAAAAATGTTAGGGCTTCCGGCATAAGAACCAGTTCCGCTTTGTAGTGAGAATGACAGGGGTAGAAAGCCGGGCGTGGTTAATGAATTGGGATTATTAATAACCGATAACGAACCAGAACCGCCTGCCATAAAATTATAACCAAAAATGTATATTTTACCATCAGGCCCCAACTGTAAAGCAGCATAAAATGCAGGGTTGCCAATCACAGTTTCTGTTGCCGACACTGTAGAAGCATAACGTTGGTATTGATACAAGATAATCTGAGCTGTTGTAGCCTCACCACTAAGGACATATATTAAGGAATCATTGCATGAAAAGGAAGCCCCATAATAATATTCATTGGTCCCATTATTTATTTGCACAGCGTTGCTTAGCATTCCGGTAAGGGGATTAAAATCAATCAGCTCAACTAAGCCAGGATTGATAGGCGGTGTGATACCATTAGGCATTACTATGCCAGTGCACGCAATTAATTGTTTACCATCTTTGGATGGTTTAAGATATCCCGAGACTCCGAAAGAGGATAGTCCGGCTGCCGACTGCACGGGAACCGGATTTATACCCGCTACAGTGACTAAAAAAGAATAATAAATATTGGATAGTCGTTCTTTTACTATAACCCAGTAGTCCGTGCCATTGGGATGCATCACCGATGTAAGGTATTCATTAAGCGTATCGGTTAATGGAGAAGGGGTAAGGTGAATGTTTTTTGAAGCGCTTACTACATCACCTAAGGGACAAGAAATGGTGCCGTTACCCTGGAGGCCCATATCAACAATAGAATAGCGCAATCCAGGATTGGTAAAATATTGTTCGTTGGCTGGTCCCGAAAAAACGTAATATTTATTGCAATCGCCAACTACAGGAGTTATTAGAGTGCCCTGTGTTGAACTGCAATTCCCCATTAGCGAGGTTCCATTTGGCATCGGAGTATGAGTTTTATCCCAAATGGTATCACCCGAAGTGTAAAATAATAAATTTCCAAAATCATCGCATATTGATGAGCAGGTTTCGGTGGAGTGTATCGATGATGGCCCGGTAGATATTGGCGGGGTAGAATTAAAATCAAGTATGGCGCGCGATCCAAAGCACCATACATTGGCCCGGTTGTTTTGAGAGAAAATCGAAACTGAAAAATTGAGAATTAAAATTAGCGGTAGAAAAACAAATGGGATAAAGCCAAGTTTTTTAAACATTGCTATCAACAATAGGATTAATTATTGCAAGAAATCTAATTTATTTTAAACCGCCAAATTGTTGCTATCTTCATTGGGGAAGTAAATTTAACTTATTTTATCTCATTAGTGTTACAAACCCTTTTTCGGTGTGTTTGCTTTCTTCTGTACAAGGCGATTGGTATTGCAGACTCCAGTAGTAAGTTCCTTCGGAAATATTTTCTCCGTTTTCTTTCCCATCCCATTTAATGTCCGGGTCTGAGCTTTCGAAAACAAGATTACCCCACCTGTTGAATATTTGTAAATGAAATTGCTCAGGTTTGGCATCGCCTTTCAACAGATCGAATGTGTCGTTGATTTTATCGTTGTTTGGAGTAAATACATTTACCGGTAAAATTTCAATAAGACTTTCTTTTTTATAAACTACAGTCGTGGTGTCGTGCAGGGAGCAGCCTTGTTTATTTATAACCTGTACCCAGTATTCTCCTTGCGAATTAGCGGAGAAGGTTTGGGTCGCAGAACCATCATTCCACAAATAACTGTTTTCGTTTTCGCCGGCATCAAGGATAAATTGTTCGCCTTTGCAAATATTCAGACTGTCCGGCAAAATATCTGTTTGAAAAGAGGCGTAGCCTGAGAAATAGCCATACCTGCACCCTGAATGCACTCCTCCATTAATAATTCCTAAATGAAATAATCCCCCCGTATTTTTTACAATACTGGCAGAATCTACTCTTACATCTGTAGTACTAAATTGTATTTGCGCTACAACCCATTTTCCGTTTGTCCCACTTACAGTTGTAAATGTTGAAGCCGGGATTAATGTCGCGCTGCCATTTAGCTGAAAATTTCCTTGCAAGCCATTTTTTGTCATGATC
This sequence comes from uncultured Bacteroidia bacterium, assembly GCA_964593555.1. Classification (GTDB taxonomy): domain Bacteria; phylum Bacteroidota; class Bacteroidia; order JAFLBG01; family JAFLBG01; genus CAZQIC01. The sequence continues at coordinate 9,419 of CAZQIC010000019.1, forward strand.
ATCAAGGCGAATGTTTCCTGTGTAGAGCGGGTGAAGCTTACCTGATTGGATCCTGTACATTCAATTGAAGGCAATACGGCTCCTGCCAGTTCGCATTCAAATCCGGATGTGTGCCAAACGTATACAGGTTTAGATGTTTTTATATATACAGCCTGATTTATAATGTCAAATGAATAAGTACTCCCCTCATTTATTGTTGCGGTCGGTGTGGAACTGCCATTAATATATATGGCGGTATTATTTGCTGTACCGATAACAAACGCTTTTTCATGCGTTTGCGCTATTGTGGAATCAATCAACCCTTTCATAACTATATATTCGCTGCCAATATTGTTTACAGGAATAATTTGGTCGCCACTCAAGTCGGCGCATCCCCCAGGATTTGTTATAAGATCATCAGAGACTGTAACGGCAATAGGTTTGTCTGATTCAATCTTTGATCCGCTTAAATGATCAGACGCGAGTTGGCCCGTAGCCTTTGCTGAATAAGTCTGGCCTTTATTTAATATGATGCTGAATGAAGTTGCCGCTGCGTGACCCACAATTGCAGTTACGGGTGTAATATTTACTGTGGTATTGTTTTCGGTGGCCACAATTTCAAAAGAAGAATATGGGGTAGGTGAGTAATAAGAACTGTTGTTCCAGAAATTTTGCATGGCAACATAGAATTTATTTCCAAGCGCGCTTGCTCCTTTTAACACAAATATATCCGGGTTAAGGATGTTGTTGGCTTCGTAGTAAATTGAAATTGAATCCGTGGATGAAATATGAATCCCGTTATTTAAAATTGCATTCGCCGGCGTGTTTTCTATATCCAATATTAAGCTGCTCATATCATCAGTAAAGGATGTATTTCCAGGAATGATCAATACGTGGTTCACAAGGGATGATGGGTTTGCGGGCTGAGTAAAATATACTGCTACAGCTTGGGGATTTGGATTTGTTACACGAAATACAATGGGCGTTTCGAAATTGGTGCTGATATCAGGAGCAACAAACCAGAATGATGTATCAGATTGTGCAAAAATATTCGTAAATGATATAAATATTAGTAGTGTCGATACAATTGTTTTCATTTAATGAATTTTGTATTATTAAAGCGCCCCTAGTTCAATTTTTATTTATTGTTGTATTATCAATTTCTCCTCGTATGTAATATTTTCTCCTGTAAATATTTTTGCAACATAGAATCCATCGCGCATGTTATTGAATTTTATTTGTTGCGTGCCTCCAGTTAATTCCTGCTTGTTTACAAGCTCTCCGGTGACTGTATATAATTCAAGGAAAGCTTTGTTTTCATTGGGCAGGTAAATGGTGAATGATCCGTTGTTTGGGTTGGGATAAATTTGAATAGACTCATTTTTGTGTTGAGCATTTGTTACATCAGTTGTTCCTAAACATTTTTGTTCCAGCATTTTTGCGAGCCATTCATTGTCTGGTCTGTAGTCGCCCCATATAAATAATCCATCATAATCACTCAACGATGTAATATAATCACAGCGTATATTCGGGTTTATAACGTGCCCTGGCCTGATAGAGTCTAACAATACGTGTGGAGGATTCCATACAGTATGATATGCTCCCCATGCGATAGCGTACACTGGCTTGCCGGGAAATATTCGATTTAAAATATTAACAATAGCGCGATGATACGACAAGCTGCGCGCTTGTAAAGAAATACCATTTATAATAGTATCCCCCAGCATATAGGCGTCTACTGTAATGGCATTCAGCCTGTTTATATAGGAAAGATATTTAAGTGAGTGTGTTTTAAGTAAATTAAATATTAATGTATCACCGTTCGCTGCGCTAATAATATTGTCCTGATTACCCCAACCTTCAAATAGTTCGCCATTATGATAAGGCCCGGAATAATTTACGAGTATTGCGTTTGGACCTGCGTGCGCACGCACAGTATCTATCAACTCATTTACAAGCTGTAAACTATCTCTAAAATAAGGATCTTCAAAATCAAGCATAGTAACTTCGTTTGGCGAAATGGAATAAGTTGAGAGGCTGGGTAATTGAGCAAATGGTCTTACAGGGCAGCCGGTTTTTATAAGATCGCCTATCGTCATTGCTATTGATATCATTCCAATTCTTGAGTTGGGGCCGGCATTAAAATAGTATGACCATGGTGCAGCTCCCGTCCACCATGCTTCCGGGAAATTTGAATTAGCATGATTCCCTGTTGTATCAAAAGTGATGTCCCATATTTGTTGAGTCGGACAATTGCAAGTGGAACTAACTGTATTTCCTGTTGCTATATTGGCTTGGGAAAATGTTTTAAAGCTCGTAAAGTCAGAAAACAAAATAAGAAGCAATGCTGATTTTGTTTTCATTCTGCAGTAAAAAATATTTATTCCTTAATTAGTTTCAGGCATTGGCCATTCGCTTCAATAAAGTAAATACCATTGCTGAATTGAGAAATATCAATGGCGTGCCTGTTGTCATTAGTAATTGTTGAGAATACTTCCTGGCCACTTACATTAATAATCCGCAGCTTACCCAAAACTGTCTTGGATTCAATATGAATTATTTCACTGGATGGATTTGGGAAAATCTGGATGGAGATGTTTTGTTCAGCTTCATTAATGCCATCAGGATTATGGGCAATTATATTTATTTTGCCATGAGTTAGAAATATAGTTGGCGGTGGGATCGGGCCAGCCCATATGCATGGATGCGCCACCCAATCATACGAAGTATCTGAGGCCTGTACAATGTAGTAACATTTAGCCGAAGAGTAATCCCAGTAGATTAAGTTCGAAGAAGTAATAGCGCCTGAGTTGATATAAATATCCCAGCCAATCATTAATATCCCACCAAAATCAAAACAAATAGTGTCATTCACATTACAAGTAACCGTTGGTCCGGTTGCGGGTGTTGGTGTACCGCCAGCTACGAGCGTAACAGTATAAACGGTACCGAAGGATTTTAAACTTATCAGTATAAATGCAAGGGGGAGCAGGAAGTTTTTCATTTGTTTTTTTTTAGTTCAATGTCTGTAATTATCGATTTGATTTCAATTTTTTTTGAATTCAATTGTAGGTTTCCACGTGTATATTTTGAATTTAATACGTATGAAAGAGAAAAATCAATTGTAGGTTTTAACAAATTATTATAAAGGTTTAAATTAATATTCACCCGGATAATTTTTTGGAACCATCCGGGTGAAATATTAATTAGTTAACTGTAAGTGCTGTACCGGATGACCAAATTGTGGTTCCGTTACTTTTGTATATTACAAGATTACCATCGTTTTGCAAGGCTAAATATGGATTGGATCCCCCGTTGCCATATGTGCCTGAGCTATATGTTACTCCTCCTGTTGCGGTATACACAACAAGATTGCCATCACTCTGCATTACAATTTTGCTTCCTCCTATGGGTGTACTCCACAAAGCCGTTTCCCCACCTTTAATAAAATATAAAACAAAGTTTCCTTGCCCTTGCATAACGGCTTTATATCTTCCGTCGCGAGAGCATATAGCCTGGTTAGCTGTTAATTGTTCGCCTGCTAACAAAGTAAATTTAAGGTTAGTGTTATTTGAAAATGGATATAGAGAGCCTATGAAACGTTTGTCAGTTATAGAAAGTGAATTGTTAGGAGTTGAATTTTGATAATTGCTTGACCAGCCAGAAGGAAAAGTATAGAGCATTATTGATTTGCTGTCGAACAAAGTGTAATTTGTTTGACTTGCAGAAGCTCTGTTGAGAATATTGTGTTGTACCTGAACTGGGTTCCAGTTATTGGGAGGTAGAGCAGCGTCTGCATATACAACTGATTCATTCCATATAATAGGGGAGCTAGGACTTTGGTGCTCATGAATTAGACCAAGAGCATGTCCTAATTCATGTCGAATCGTTCCGCGAAAATCAGAAGAGTACAATCCTAAATTCATTGTAGGATATGTTGGATTCTGGAACACAAAGTATGGATTCAGGCAATTTGTTCCAACCTGGCTGTTACCTCCTGCCCCTAAATAAAAGGATATTTTTATATCTGCTGGTTGCGTAGAAGCAACAAATTGCCAGTTAATATTTGTATAACTTTTCCATTCTTGAGCACACTGTTTAACTATATCTGATGCTAAAGCCCCATTAGAAAGTGTGGCATCATTAAAAAACTTTACCCTTATTGTTGATCCGTTTGGCCATAAAGAAACTTTTGTTGCTGCTCCTTCGGTTTTTTTGGATGCATCATCGTTTTGTGCATAACAAAAATCTGCCTGTGCTCCTGTAGGAAGATTGCTGTTGCCGGCAATTGTTGCAAGGTTTTCTGTTGGATGTTTTTTGCAAGAAGAAACGAAAAATACTGTTGCGATTAAAGGCAGTATATATAAAAACTGACCGATCGTTTTTAATTTTGTTTTCATGGTTTTATCTTTGAATAAAATAGTGTATGGTTATTTATACTCCAAACTTACCAGCTTGTCCGATCTCAAAACGAATTTAAAAATTACTATAATTAATAATATATTATCTGTCTAAACCCCAATTTATTATTAATTTATAATATATTTATGGGCTTATTATTAATAATATATGGTAGCAACGGATGATCTTTTTAGACTTATTAAATCCTTAGCCAAGGGAGAGAAGGTGTATTTTAAACGTGCAAGCAGGTTTCATATCCGCGAAGGAGGAAATTCCTATTTGCGACTTTTTGACTTTATTGCCGCTCAAAATATATATGATGAAGAAGCGATCAAGCGCAATTTTAAAGGAGAAGCAATGCTCAATCAGTTCCCAGCGGCTAAAAGTTATTTATTTAATCATGTTTTAAAATGTCTGGAAACATACCAAGCCGGGCTGGATGCTCAATTGCATAGTATGTTGCAGCGGGTTAAAATATTATTTTCTAAACAATTATATAAAGCCTGTGCCAAAGTTATTGTTAAGGGCAAAGTGCTTGCTAAAAAATACGATAAGCCAACTTCCCTTCTTGAATTTTTGCAATGGGAAAATCAGTTGTTACTTGCACAATCTTATGCGAACATTAGCACGTTTGATGTCAGGGTGTTATTTGACGAAAGAATAAAAGCGATTAATGACATGAAGGTAATCAATGAGTATACCAGGATTCAGTCATTACTAAATAGTTCAACAAGTAAAATGGGCAGCTCACGAAAGTCCAGTGTAATTGAAATGTATAAAAGGACTTTAAAGCTTCCGGAAGTTCAGCACTATTATAGATTAGAATTATTTGAGCCGCTGATGATAGCGCTTAGTTTTTATTACAGGTATTATAATCTTACCAATAATGTATTAAAACTTTCAGAATATGCAACTAAACGTATTGAGGCATGCGAAAAACATATGCACCACATTGAACTTAATCCGTTACATTACGTTGCCTCACTCGCTGATGCTTCAACCGCATATCTTAAGTCTAAGCAATATGATCTGGTTCCGGAGCTACTGCCCAAATTCGATTCTATTCAAACCAGTTCGGCCGTCAACCGCGAAAGAATTTTTTGTTTACGAAATTATGCGGAGCTCCATTACCTGCTTGGGATCGAAGATTATATTCAGCTTGAAAAACTGGTAAGTAAACTGGAAAAGGAATTAAAAACAAGACAAGAAATGAACCCCAATATGTTTTCCATAGCACTTTTTTTTGCTATTGGGAAATGCGCTTTTGCTTTGGGAAAGTATAAAATTGCAAAACAAAAATTAAATCATATACTGATGACAATGCCGGAATCAATTGATGTTGATTATCATATTTTTTCAAGACTTCTATTGCTTCTCATTCACGTAGAAACTAACGAAAATGAATTGTTGGCTTTTGACCTCAATTCAATAAAACGGTTTCTGGACAAAAAGCAAAAGCTTTATGGACTTGAGAAGGCCCTCATTAAATTTTTTAGGAAAAAGGTAAATTTGATCAGTCCGGACTCCTTAATAAGGGGATATTTGGAATTGCAAAAAGATATTAAAAAATGCTACAATGATCCACTTGAAAAAACAACTGTGTTTTATTTTGATTTTTTAAAATGGGTGGAGAGTAAACTTAAACAAAAATGAGACTTAGATGTAATTATTAGCTATGAGAAATACGACTAAGCTTAAACATATTCTTCAGTTATATGTTGTTAATATAGATATGGACGATGAAGAAATTTTCCATCTAACCCTCGTAAATAAAAGGAGCCATACTTCCGCGACATTCCTCGATAAAAAATATTCTATCGTAATGGAAAAGGCATTTAGTTACATGAAGAAAGGCTTAAAATAATTTTATCTCAACAGCCAGGCTAATACTATTTTTAATTTACCATAAGAAATGTCTTCCGGGATATTTTCTTTAATCGTCTTAAGCGAAGTACCTGCCTCAGGTTTGGCGGGAAAATATTTAGCGATTGTATTTACTTCTTCGATTGGCATCAGTTCTTCAATCCGGATAGAACCTAGTTTGATTGCTTCAGCGAGGTGTCCTTCAATGGTGCTAATAGCAAAATCACGTTCAAGTGCAATCTCGTCAATGTTTTTTCCCTGTTTAAAATATTTTATTGTCTCCTCAATTGTAGAGCCCTGCTTTTCTTTTTTTGCTGCTTTTTGTTTTTCTTTTTTTTCAAAAATTTCCTGTGGCTGCAAATTATTTTCATCACAATACTCACGTACTAATTCAAGTACTTCATCTCCATATTGTTTTACTTTTGCTTTGCCAAAACCTTTTACTTTCAACAAGGATTCTTTATTTAAGGGTAAGCTAACGCATACATGCTGAATGGCGCTATTGCTAAAAACCGTATATAAAGGAAGGTTTGTTTTTCCAACTATTTGTTTCCTCAACGCAGCTATTCGCTCATATAGCTCCTCATGCATTGTTCCTTCCGCAATAATTTCACGGCTTTGGCTTTGAGCATAAGAGCTTTCGACTTTTTCTGAAGTGACTGTTGCTTTTTTTCCATTCTTCAGGTAGTCATCCAGTATAAAGCCATTTTTGCAATGGTTAAAACGATGTAGCATTTCATGTATAACAAATGCTGTTTCCGTGAGTGAGACATCCATCTTCTTTGATATTTTTTTCTTATCAGTAGAAATCGAATGATTATAAAATTTTTGCTTCCATTTTAGTAGCTCAGCAGAAAAATAACCCGAAGCGTCTTTTATCCTTTGTTGTAATGGTTCATTTTCTTCAACAATGGAATTTTCTTTTGCAAGGCGCGCAATCTGTTCCTTAAATTTATCTGCCACCTCTTGCAATTTTTTTTGACTATCGCTTAATTCGTTAAACCAGGTAAGTAAGCTGGAAGGAAGTCCTTCTTCATGCTCTTTAAAAACTGTAAATAAATTTCGCAATTCATATTGCCAGCTATTAAAGCTAAAAATGGTCTGCAACTCCTGTAGTATAAACTCCTGCCTTGCGTCATTAAATTTTCCGGGAAGATTTTTGTCGTCCTGGTTTTTCCCCTGCCACTCTTTCAAACTATGATGTGCACCCAAAAAGCTCTGATTTACGGGTGATGTAAGCACAAGGCCTTCCAATGAAGTGCAACGGCTCAATGCCACGTACACCTGTCCGTTTGCAAAAGCATTTTCGGCATCAATAATCAATTTGTTAAAAGTTAATCCCTGGCTTTTATGGATAGTGATGGCCCAGGCCAGCCGAAGGGGATATTGAACAAAACTTCCCAGTTCATTTTCAATAATTTCACGGGTATCCGGGTGAACTGAGTAATTTGTGTTTTTCCACTCGTATTTTTTTACATCAATTTCATACTTATCTCCCGTGCATTTTACTTTTATTGAATTATCAGTGAGCGATGTTATTATGCCGATTTTTCCGTTAAAATATTGTTTGCCTTCAGTGTCATTTTTAAGGAACATTACCTGAGCACCCACTTTTAATTCTAATGCTTTTTCAGCGGGAAATATATGTTCAGGAAAATCACTGTGAATATCGGCCTCGAATATTTTTGAACGTACAGGTAAATTTTCTAATTTCTTTTTATTTACAGTATCAGCCTGGTTATTGTGCGTTGTAAGTGTAATGTAGCCTTCATTCTCGATCGGACTATAATTTGGTTTTAAACGGGAGTTAAGCAGGTCAAAGTCTTCTTTACTAAGGTTATTGTTCCTTATCCCGTTAAGTACATTTATAAATGTGTTGTCTTGTTGGCGAAAAATTTCCTTCAATTCTACCATCACTGGGATGTGTTGGCGCAATACAATGCTGTCGAAAAAAAATATAGAAGGATAATCTTTTTTTAAAAATTCCCATTCATGATTTTTTACAACGGGCGGCAGCTGATGTAAGTCGCCTACAAACAAAACCTGTACTCCGCCAAAGGGTTCATTGTATCGCCTTCTCAGGCTTTTAAGAAGAGTGTCAATGGCATCGACTGTATGCGAAGCAACCATACTTGCCTCATCAATTACAAGTAATTCGAGATTACGAAAAATATTAAGTTTTTCTTTGCTATACCTGATCTGGGAAAGAAGGGAATGACTGTTAACTCCATCTGTATTTGTATTTTTTGAGGAGGGAACATACGGCGCAAATGGCAGTTGGAACAACGAATGTAAGGTAATTCCTCCGGCATTAATCGCAGCAATACCGGTTGGTGCGGCCACTACCATTTTTTTAAAAGAATGTTGCCTGAGGTATTTCAAGAAGGTAGTTTTGCCAGTTCCCGCTTTCCCTGTTAAAAAAATATTCAGGTTGGTTTCTGTTACAAAACGATAAGCAAGATCAAAGGCTTCGGTATGTTTTATTTCTGCCAAGAAGAAAATATTATTCCGAAAAATACAAAATTTGTAAGAACTGTCGGTTTGGGTGTACGACAAAATGCACTTTCTTCTCGTACCCTTCTAGAACCCTCAGGGTACGGATTCCGTTCGGTGAGGCTCTCGAAACGAACAAATGGTGTAAAAGTCGTACACCCGTCGGTTTTTAGTTAAACACTCCGTAAAATGAATAGAACTTTCTTTCAAATTAATCCTAAATTTGTGGCCTTGTATTTATAAGAATCGATCTTAAAAAAATTGTATGAAAAAAAACATCGCTTTACTTTTTAGCTGTATCATAACTTTCGGTTTCGCCCAGGTAAAAACTCGCAATTATATTGTTGATCCGCTAACAGCGCCTCGTGAACGTAATGTTGATTTTACAAATATGAAACTCGATGTTTCCTTTGATACTAAAGAAGGTATTGTAAAGGGTAAGGTAACGCATGATTTTATCCCGCTTCGTCAAAAAGTAGATTCCATTTTTTTAGACGGAATAAAAATGAAGGTGGAGAAAATTGTACTTAATGGAAAAGATGCTAAGTATAGATTGGATAGCGCAGGAATTACTGTATTTGCAAATCCAGCATTGGCCTGGGAAACAAAAAATTCTATGACTATCACTTATCAGTGTACGCCTCGTAAAGGTTTGTATTTTGTTGGCTGGAATGATCCGAATAATATTTCACGTAAACAAATATGGAGCCAGGGGCAGGGCATTGATAACCGACATTGGATACCAATGTACGATGAGATGAATGATAGGATTATTTCCGAAGTTATAGTAACATTTGATAAGGATTACCAGGTGCTTTCAAATGGAGCTAAAGTAGTAGAGAAATTAAATAGCGAGGGCACTAAAACATGGCACTATAAAATGTCCCACTCTCATGCTCCGTATCTGGTTATGCTTGGTATAGGTAAATACGGTATAAAAGAAACCAAATCGAAGAGTGGTGTGCCTATGCATTTATATTATTATCCTGAATGGAAAAACAGGGTGGAGGCTACTTATAAGTACAGTGAAAATATGATGGATTTTTTTGAAAATGAAATTGGTGTAAAATATGGCTGGGAAAGTTATTCTCAAATACCGGTGCAGGAATTTATGTTTGGTGCAATGGAGAACACAACGGCAACTGTTTATGGAGATTTTTTCCTGGTTGATGAGAGGGGTTATTTGGACAGGTATTATGTTGGAGTAAATGCACATGAGTTGGCCCATCAGTGGTTTGGTGACCTTATAACTGCCCGCAGCGATGCACATCACTGGCTGCAGGAAAGTTTTGCAACATATTACAATGAAATGTATGAACGTGAAGTGAACGGAAAAGATTTTTTTGATATGGCACGAAGAGGCGCGCAAACCGCTGCGATTAATGAGGCTGCAAAAAACAAATTACCAGTGGCGCACAGTGAGGCGGGTGGCGTTCGTCATTATCCGCAGGGAGCTTTTGTTATTAATATGCTTAAGTACGTTTCCGGAGGAAGGGTGCCATACAATAAAGCGATAAAGTATTACCTGGAAAAACATAAATATCAAAATGTAGATTCACGTGACTTGCTTCTTGCTTTTGAAGAAACATCGGGAATGTCATTGGATTGGTTTTGGGAAGAATGGATTGAGAAGGGTGGACTGCCTGATTATAAAGTTTCATTCACTGAAAAAGATGGCGTAACAGAATTTAATGTGAAACAAAGACAAGAACTGTCCGATATCACAGGATTATCTGCCTCTGGTAAAGCGGAAGCGAATAGTGTTTCTGCGGCACCGTTTGTAAGTTCGGTTTCTTCGGCTTATCGTCCCGCGGGTTTATTTAAAATGCCTATTTGGTTTGAGGTGCATTATACTGATGGAAGTGTGGACAAAAAACAAGCCTGGATAGAAAACCTGGAAGATGTGGTGACTGTTCCTAATCCTTCGAAAAAGAAAATTGATTTTGTTCTCTTTGATCCCAATGACGAAGTGTTGAAATCTGTTTCATTTGAAAAATCTTTTGAAATGTTAAAAAGCCAGGCCATGAAGGCAGAGAGCATACTTGACAGGCTAGATGCGATAGAGGCCATGCGTTCTATGAGTATGGAGAAAAAGAGAGATTTTCTTATTTCTGTTTTCTCAAAAGAAAAATTTAATGCGGTGAAAACAGAAATCATATCTCAGCTTGCGAATAACGATGGCGTAAAAAATATTGAACTTCTGAAAATAGGGTTGAATGATAAGGATGTTGTTGTGCGCAAAGCAGTTTTAAATAATCAAAAAACAATTCCGGTAATTTTACTTCCTGATTTTGAAAGATTATTGACTGATTCATCTTATGAAATAATCATGAATACATTAGATAAATTGTACATGAGTAACCCTGTTGAAATGCCAAAATACCTCGCACTAACAAAAGGTGTTACAGGCAATGTTGGCCGCAACCTGGAGATAAAATGGATGGAACTTTCTGTAGCAAGCGCCAATGATCAAAGCTCGCTTACTAAATTGGTTGATTATACAAGTAATTCATATGAGTTTCGTACCCGTGTAAATGCGATGCAGGCTTTAAAAAAATTGGATTATTTTGATGAGAAATTGCTGACGAATTTGTTAGATGCTATTCCTAATGCGAATACCCGTCTTGGTGATCCGGCGGGGGAGGCACTCAAATATTTCTATACGCAGGATAAATATCGTAAAATGATAAAAGATTATGTTGCTTCGCATGAATGGAAGCCATGGGAATTGGTGGCAATCCGAAAAATTGTAGAATAAGAGTGTATTTCTCTCTTAATTGACAATTCGTTTAGAGGTAGAATCCTGGTAAATTTCTTGAACTAATTAAACGCTCAACTTATACAAAGTTGAGCGTTTTGTTTGTGGCAGTTTTTCTTTTGATACACAATTTCTACAGGGTTGCGTAGATTTTACTCTTTATAGATTAAGAGGAATTCTATGGTTGCATTTATCGTTGAATTAGAATGCCAAATATCCCTTGACATAAATGGCATGAAATTTTCGTTGACTAATAATAACATATTAATGTATTTCGATATGAAACGCTATGGAATCGCAGTGATATTTGCTTTTGTTTTATCCTTCTCGATGAGGGCTCAGGTTAACAAGGTTACGAGCCAGGAGGTTACTTATAAACAGGCGAGTGTGGTATTAAATGAAGAGCAAAACAGGGAGAATGAACGATACGATAGGAATGAGGCCAATAAAAAGGATATAGAAAAGGCAAACAAAAAAAGATACAAAAAAGTCTATCGGAAAAGACGGAAAGATGTTCCAAAGCCTGATAAAGAGCGGGGAAGAAGCAAAAGGAAATAATCAAGGCGTTATTCGCCCCTGAATCATTA
>CAZQIC010000019.1:21509-50162 GCA_964593555.1 uncultured Bacteroidia bacterium
TACCTTTAATGAACTTCTGAAATGAGGAGAATTATTTTTAACTTAGTTTCATGCAAATTAAGGAAGAAAATAATTCTATGGAGAACGAGGCCAAGTCTGTTTCATCAGAAGATCAATTAAACGAAATATCTGAAATCACAGAAGATGATTCGAGCGAGCTTCCCGTTTCGGAAGAAGATTTATTATCATTAAGCAAAGCGCAGTTAGTTAATAAATTGGAAGAACTTTTGTCTTCTGATGATATGTTGTCTGGTGCAGAGGCTGTAAGAATGATTAAAGCTGCGTACGATAAGAATATTAAGGAAGAGTACGACCGCAAATTAAAATTATTTGTTCAGGACGGAAGTCTTGAAGAAGATTTTGAGCCGGCTGTAGATCCTTTAGATGTAAAAGCAGAAAAATTGTTTAAGGATTTTAATAGAAAGAAGACTGATCAAAGAAAACAGAATGAAAAAGTTCAGCAGGATAATCTGTCAACCAAAAAAATAATTGTTGAGGAATTAAGGGAATTATTAAAAAGCGAGGATAATTTTACGAAAGCTTACAATAAGTTCCAGGCTTTACAAAGCAAATGGAGAGCTACCGGTAATGTACCTAAACAGGATATTCATAACCTGAAGGAAAATTATAATTTTCTTGTTGGTAAGTTCTATGATATGATCAAGATCAGCAATGAGTTGCGTGAACTGGATCGTAAAAAGAATTTAGAAACGAAAAATGAACTTTGTGAGAAAGCGGATAAATTAGCGGATGAACCTTCATTAAAAAAGGCATTGGATGGTTTGCGTTTTTTGCAGGAAGAATGGAAGGAATCTAACAACCTGAGTAAAGAATTAAGTGAACCCCTATGGCAGCGATTTAAGGCTTCAAGTGATAAAATCTACGAGCGGAGAAAGGAACATATTGCCAAAGTGAAACAGCAATTGCAGACTAATCTTTCTGCTAAAGCGGAGTTGTGCGAGCGAATGGAGAAATTGAAAGATGAGAATATGTCGACTCATAAATTATGCCGTGAGACAGCCGAAAAGGCTGAGGGCATTTGGCAGGAATGGCAAAAGATTGGTTTTGTTCCTAAGAGTGATAACAATAATTGCTGGAAAAGATTTAAAAAGGCGAGGAACGATTTTCAACACGCTTTGGATTCCTATTACGCGGGTCAGCGTAAGGAGTTTTCGCAAAATCTTCAGAAGAAGATTGATCTCTGTGTTAAAGCGGAATCATTACAAGAAAGCACTGATTGGAGAAATACGGCTGAGACACTAAAAAAATTGCAGGCGGATTGGAAAGAGATTGGCACGGTGGCTCAGAAAGATTCTCAGCCTGTCTGGAATCGCTTTAGAAAGGCCTGTGATCATTTCTTTGAAAGTAAAAATAAAGAAGTAAAAGAAAAAGAAAACGCATTGCTTGCTAATGTTCAGGTCAAAGATGCAATTGTTGTAAAGTTAAATACACTGGAGCCATTAAGTGATGCCAAATTAAGTATTGAGGAGTTGAAAAAAATCCAACAGGAATGGGCCGGGGCAGGAGCTGTTCCATTAAGAGAAGAAGTGAGATTAAATAATGCGTTTGGCAAAGCCACTGATACCTTTCTTGAAAAGGTAAAAGTTAGTTTCCCGGAAGAGAAAAATATTTTTCGTATTAAGTACGAACAAATGCTTACTCACCAGCAGGGTAAGGATCAGATCCAAAAGGAGCGTTTTGCTTTGCAGGATAAAATTAAAAAGCTTGATGCTGAAGCTAATCAATTGGAAAATAACCTTGGCTTTTTTGGCAAATCAAAAAAAGCAAATCCAATCCTTGATGAATACCTTAAGAAGCTCGATGATGTGAAGCAAGAACTTGTTAACCTTCGCGCTCAATTAAAAGCAATACCTTCTGTTTAGATTAAATTTCTTTAAAAAAAACAGCGGGCACACATTTGCCCGCTGTTTTTTTGATATTAGCTAAGATTTATTATTTCATAATTATTTTCGTGATTCTTTTCTCATTTCCAACAACAACTTCCACAAAGTAAATTCCTGTTGCGAAATTTTCTTTGCTTATTTTTTTGTTGTAATTACCCTGGAAGTTCTCAAGTCTTTCATTGTAAACTAACAACCCAAGTGTGTTCATGATATTGACCTCTCCGTTACCTTTTTGTTCAGTATTAAAACTCAGGGTGAAGCTGCCATTGTTGCTTGGGTTAGGGTAAATACTAACCTGGAAATTAGCAGCCGCCAATTTAGGTACATTGCTAAGCACATCAACATAAATGGTGTCAGATGCTGTACAACCGTTGTGATCTGTTACTGTAACAAGGTATTGTCCTGTGGTTGTTACCGTTATCATTTGGCTCGTTTCTCCGGTACTCCAGCTGAATGAAGCTCCTGCGTTTCCTGCGTCTAATACTGCGCTTGTTGCAACAACCATGTCACTTCCAAGATAAACTGTCGGAGGCTGGTTAACAATGATGTTTATTGTATCCGATGCGATGCAAATTCCGTTTCTTACTGTTACGCAATACATCCCAGTGTTACAAGCATTTTTCGATGGATAATTACCTCCGCTACACCATTGGTAATAGGTGGCGCCTGTAGTATATGCGTCCAGTAGAATACAACCGCAAACTGTTGTGTCAGGTCCAAAGTTTAAATGAATGGTTCCGTTGGTGATGTCTACGATAATTGTGTCTGATGCAAAGCATCCTCTCGAGTCAATCACATTAACATAGTATGTTCCGCTTACATACACAAAAATAGTTTGTGTAGTTGCGCCAGTACTCCAGGAATAATAAGCACCCTGAATTCCTGCATCCAGCATTATGGAATCATCTTTACAAGTTATCATTGTGGTGTCAGAACCCAGATCTACCGTGAGAGATCCAGGAGTTATTGTAACATCAATAGAATCGGTTGCAGTGCAGTCCCCCTGGTTTGTAACAACAACATTATATGATCCTGTTGCATTAACATGAATTGTTTGAGTTGTTTCTGCTGTACTCCATAAATATACCATTCCCGGATTTCCTGCTTCAAGTGTTAATGAACCTGTACATGTTACAAGTGTTGTGTCGCTTCCTAGGTCAACAATAAGTTCAGGTAATACAGTAATATTAATTGTGTCTGATGCTGTGCAGTTTCCTTTTATTGTAGTAACATAGTATGAACCCGTAGCTGTAACGGTTATTGTTTGTGTTGTCGCTCCTGTGTTCCATACGTAAATTAATCCGGGATAACCTGCATCAAGTGTAACGCTTTCTCCAAAACAAACTGTGGTATCGTTTCCAAGTTTCGCTTTAGCTTCTTCTAAAATAATAACAGAAACAATATTACTTTCTGTTGTATATCCCAAAAATGTACATCCTATTGTTCTTGCGCATCTTATATAATATGTAGTTTGAAAAATGCTATCCGGACTATAAGATGGTGAATTGGCTCCTGGAATTGGAACCCAATAAGGATTTCCGTAAGTATTCGCGGTATCTACATAACTATACAACCATTGATAAGTAATTGATTCTCCCGGATTGGAGGTAGCATCCATTACACTAACAAGGGTGTCCGGTTTAAACGGACCGCAATGTATCTGGTCGTATCCAATTACTCCCGGAGTTAAAACATTTGTATGTCCTGTAACTATTACGGTATCTGTAACAGTACACTGTAAAGAATCTGTAACTGCAAGTACATATGTTCCCGCCATATTAATAGTAGGTGTAAGTGTATTTGCTCCTGATACAATATTGCCACCATTATAGGCATGCCATTGTATAATTGGTCCATGAACAAAAGTAGAGCCATACAGGATCGCGTCTGTCCAATAGCATTTTAGATTAACATTTGGTCCTGCGTTTGCGCTCGACATACAGTTACAAGCCCCGCTTCCTCCATTTGCTCCTGTAATTAATCGTCCGCCTGTGCTATAAAAATTACCAGGGCCAAATTGATAGATCACACAACCTTTAACAAAGTCGATCTGGAAATAACAATTTGGTATTATAACTGTTAAGCAGTGTGTTTGCCCGCAAGCAAATGTCTGGCTATCCATATCATAAATTGTTTGGAGATATGCAGTATTAACATCGAATGTGGCGCTAGGTGCGCTATAACTAACCAATGAAAATATTGTGGGATCTGATCCGGGACTTACTTCAAAGCAAACTTTTACAGTATCGCCTGAAAAAACATTGCCGGATAGTGATCCTACACTGTTCCCGTTAACAGAGTATAAAATGTTGACTGCATCGCCGTTGCCGTAATTCTGGCAATCCGGATCTGCAAATGCACAAAAAGGTAAACCAAGCGCCAGCATCGCCGCGATAGTTTTTCCCTTAATTTTTTTTAGTAATTTCTTTTTCATGAGGTTGAGGTTTTTGTTTTAATAAATTTTAATTGCAATAGTGAATTGATTTCTGCAACAAATTTATCCCACACTAACTACATGAGTTTTGCTAATTCGTTAAGGAGGTCTTTTAAGTAGCTTAAGGAATAGAAAAAAATGGTACGGGTTTTTCTGTAGAATTTATTTTACAGAAGGATTAAAAAATGAAATTTTTTCGGATATGTCAAATAAAAACAGCCTATTTACCAGTAAAGATAAATAGGGCTGTGATAACGTAAGAAAAATCTGGGGAGATTATTGCTTACCGTTTTTTGAATGGGGAATTATCTGCTCACAGAAACTTTTTTGGTGAAAGAATGTGTTCCTGCGTTTATGGTAATAAAATAAATACCATTGCTTAAACTTTCATTGTTTAATTCTATTTTATTTGTTCCCTGGTTCATTTGTCCTTTGTTTATAGAGTATACCATTTGGCCAATAGAGTTGTAAATGTTTACTGTTACATTTTCATTGTATTCCAGGTTAAGAGTTAAACTTGTTTTATCTGAGAACGGATTTGGATAAACAGAGAATTGATTGTTTGATGATTGTTCAGTTATTTCTGTTGCTACAGTTCCGATCGTCACATTGTCAATATACATATCATTGCCTCCATTATTGATAGCTTTAAATTTAACAAGTACACTTCCTTGTCCCGCATAGCTGCTCAGGTCAACTGATTCCTTGCGCCACTCTGTTGATGTCGGTGTGAAAACTGTGTTGTGTGGAACGAGTGCCGATTTTGTTTTTAAATTACTTCCCGATTTAGCGAACAATGCATTGGACCATGTTGCACCACAATCGTCAGAAACATAAATTTCAAGCGTATCGTTGCTGGCGCTTGTCATTTGTGCATATGCCAGGTCAAAATTCAAAAATTGATTTCCGCTAAGTGCAGACATATCAAACATTGGGGGATATAATTCATCCACAGTTCCTAAATGCATTGAAGGGTCATTTGCGAACCATGATTCATAAGAAACATAATAAATACGTGCAGCTTTAGATGACAAACCAAAGCCTCCCGCAGACATAGTTCCAAACCATCCCCAAAGAGGGGCATCAATGTTATTGATGGTCCAGCCCATAGGAAGGTTGCCAATAGATGTGTTTGTTTCAAAATCGGTTGTATGATTTGTTGTAGAAGTAAAATAGTGTTTGGTTAGTTGGTCATTGATTGAATTATGATCAGTGCCTGCTGCTGCGGTTAATCCTGTATAATAAACGGTAAGTGTGTGTGACATTGTTGCATTTGGGAATGTAGAAGAAAGGAGCGATACATTTACTGATTGTCCGCTTGCTAAAGTTCCTGTCCATTGTGTTGAATCGTACGAACTGTTGTCAATGCTAAAATGTATCATTGCGGAACTCAGAGTAGCGCTTCCTAAATTTTTAAGTGTAACCTGCGGCAATGTTGATACTGAACAAAAATAGTCGTTATCAATAGTAAGATTGGCATCGCATTTTAACAAGATAGGTGCGCTATATGCTGCCTGTATCACATTTTTATTTCCATCATCTTGTATAAAACCAACCAACGCAATTTCGTTAAGGTCATAAATATAAGAAGGGATAATAATTTTAAAATCGAATGTATCGGCCTGCGTATTGATCCAGCTGCTTACTAATGTTGTGCCGTTAGCGTCTGGTACCATTTTGCGCATTACATCATGGAAATTTTTTTCGCCATTGGATCCGGGGGCAGTGTTAAAATGTATTTCTTTTTCTTCAAGAGCGATACGAAGTTTAAGTGTTCCACTTGCGGTGAATGCCTGGCTGGCCTGG
The DNA here is from genome assembly GCA_964593555.1 of uncultured Bacteroidia bacterium. Taxonomy (GTDB): domain Bacteria; phylum Bacteroidota; class Bacteroidia; order JAFLBG01; family JAFLBG01; genus CAZQIC01. The sequence continues at coordinate 27,654 of CAZQIC010000019.1, forward strand.
ATAATACATTTAATATTTAATGAATCTTCATTTGCAGTATAACTGTGTGTGAGATTCATGGTAAAAGGTGATGTCACGGAATACCTTGTGTTGATATGGCTTTGTGAAAAGTGTTGTGGATTCCCGGTTCCTGTTCCTCCCGGACTAACGGCACCTTCAAATCGCCCATAAGGCGCTCCGGTAACACTATAATATGTTTGTCTTACACCTACTTCTGAAGTGTTTTGTCCGTATAAAGAATTTGGGCCAGCCGAACTTGGTATTGGACATTGATATTTTATGGAAACTATTTTTGAAGGATGTTTACCTAATACTGAGTTCAGGATCGGGTTAACGGTTGCGCAGGGGGTGCAATTTTCACCGGTAAATTCTTCGTAAAGCTCAAGTCGCTGTGATTGAGAGAAAACTAAAGAAGAAAATAATATTGTAAAAGCGGATAAGTAAATTTTTTTCATGGAACGATCGGTCTTTTGTTTAGAAATTATCTGGTACAAAATAATCCCAACCCGTCCTCTCAACCAATCTTTTAATAGTTATATCATAAGATTCATATGCGGGCAAAAACGTTTTAAAATCGCGGATTGCAGAAGGAATGCTAAATATGGTGGCTGAAAAACTACAGTTTATTTACACGAAGCTATAGGCTTCGCCGAACAGGGGGTATAGGCAGTTTTTTTATCAGTCATTACACCTAACCTCAAACACTTTATTTGTCAATGTGTCAAAGTGGATGTTTAGGTCAAAGAGCCAAACACCACCAAGTCCAAATGGCCCAGTCTTTAAGCCTATATCAACTGGATAACCGAAATTACCTGTTGTATCCCCTTGGCCACCCAATAAGCTTAATATTTCTATTTTTGATTTGCCAATAAGAATGCTGTCTTCAATAATATTATCTACCATTTTACCCCGTGTCCTTCTGTCTCCATGAAGCCATTCTTCCTGATCAAACTTCATTTTTTCTTTCTCTGGCCCCGGTCCACATCCGAAACCCAATAAAATCAAAGGAAAAATAAAAAGTAAACTTGGCTTCATTACTTTATGTCGTCTTGTTTCACTTCAATTATGCAGGCAGTAAGCGCCACCCAATTTGAGTCTTGTTTTTAATTTTTTAATGTCCATGAATCAGTGGTCCAACTGTATTCGAACTCGGCCTGATCAATTGCATCTTCTACTGTCTCATGAAAGGTGTCCGTTATTGACTCCCATTTTTCATTGCAACCAAATAAATAAACACCTTCTCTTTATTATAGACACATATTGCAAGTCCATACATTGGTCCAAGCAATATGTTTCCCGAATATTGTTTTGTCTGTTCGGTGAACTTGTGTGTCTGATTAATTATTACGTACTGTATTACTTTTGCTCCACCTATTTTATCTGGAATTTGCATTTTCTGTTTTTTGAAATCTCTTGCGCTTATTACCTATAACTGGTTATAACCGCCAGGGTGGTCAAGCGCACAACTAATATACTAAAAACTTGTATTTATCCCTTGTACTTTACGGGATATGCGAAGGTTTTTTGTTTTCCAAGTTACGCATATCCCATCCTGTATTTGTGTTGTGAATTTATACAATACTATTCTACTTTTCTTATTCCCAACTCCCAACTCCCAACTCCCAACTCCCAACTTCCAGCTTCCAACTCCCAACTTCTTCCTCACTTCCTCTTCACCTTTCCATCAATCCATTCTATATAATCAAAGTACTCACGTACGACCGCTTCCTTTTTATCTTTAAATGCTTCTGTAAGTTTTTCCCTGAGCTGGCTGTAACCTTCCTCTGTTTTTTTTGTGTCGTCGGTTTTTAATACATAAGTTTTAAAAAAATCAATGATGGCGATGTCGGCTTTTAAAGTTGTTTTGGCCCGTATCAATGATTTTAATGCGGATTCAAGCAGATCCATCTTGTTCATTTCAAAATATAAAATTAACCGAATGGTTTGCACCGCCTCAACAATGTCTTTTCGTATACCCGTATATGGTAAATTAATAATGCGGTTAAGCCATTGTATGGCCTGTGAATATTTTTTCGCGCCAAAGTAACAGTTAAAGCTTAACAGGTATAGGTTAAATATGTGATGCTTGGGAATGGATGAAGTATCTTCTGTTTTGTTTGATAAAACTTCCTTATCATATTTTTCGGATATGCGAATTCCTTTTTCAAAATCGCTAAGCATTTTATAAATGTATATCCTCAACAATACCTTCATAAAATCCATATAACGCTGATCGGGAACAGACGGTAATATCATGTTATCCAGTTCATCAATATTTTTCAACGCCAGCTCATATTTTTTTATTTCAATTTCGCAGAGTATACAATTGATGATGCACAAATACAGGTGACGGTATTTCCACTCGGGTAAAAAATCGCTGTCGACGATCAGCGTTTTCATTTGTGTAATTAATTTATGAGCGCCCTTAAAATCGTGCTGGTTAAAATGGTAGAGGAACTTACTGTGTATGGCAAGCATTTGGCCATGCTTGGTGCCCGCCATAGAAGGTTCCGTAAGCAGGGGAGAACTCATTAGTTTTTGCATTTCCCTGTCACTCTCCATATCACTCATTTGTCCTTTTGAGTGTGAGTGGTTGGAAACCGTGTTCATTAAAATACTATACGCAGTTTCGTTGCTAAGTTTTTCTATGGCATGTTGAATATTTTTATTCAGCTGCAATGTTCTTTTAAAAGCGCTTTCCGAACCGGTGTTTACAGAGAAGAGGATGTAGCGCTGAAATTTATACAACTCAATGAGGTAAGAATAACTTTCGTGTTTCAGTGCAAGGGTAATTCCTTTTTTTATTTGCTTTTCGGCCTGTGTAAGTAATCCCTTGTTGTAAAGCAGGTACGAAGTTTCCAGCACCTGGTGAATATGACCTGTTGCTAATTTCTTTTTATGAAACGTGCGCAGGCAGTCGAGCACAATAGTGTACAATTTATTTTTAGCCGCCGAAAAATGAATGATCTTTAATTCGCTTTGAATTGCTTTTTCGTTGTATTCTTTTTGTTCCAGTATTTTATCGAAAATTTTTACATAAAGCTTGTCACCCGCTTGAAGATGTGAGTGCAATTTGAAATATCTTTTCTCCTGTTTGCTTAGCGACTTTATTAATTGAACAAGGGCATCTTGTTGTTTCATTGGAAAGGTTAAATAATGTATTAAATATAGTAAAATATGCATAAAAATGGCTATTTTGTATATATGGCAATGTTAATAAACAATGAAAATCTCTTTCTAAATCTTACAGCATCTTAAAGCAAACCGTATTCGCATTTTGTTACCTTTGAGTCCCTAATTATTATTTTATATGGCAGGTATTATTCAGTTTTTTATTCCGCAAGACAAGCAATTTTTTCCGCTTTTTGAGAAAGCTACCGGCAACCTGAAAAACATTTCAAGAGCCCTTGTGGAGATGGTAAATATTCGGAGTATAGAGGATAGGAGGGTTTATATAAAAAAGATCGAGGATTTTGAACACATGGGTGATTCAATAACTCACGATATATTTAATAAGCTTAGTGTAAATTTTATTACTCCGTTTGATAGGGAAGATATTCATGCCTTGGTTTCTGCGATTGATGATGTGGCAGATTTTATTCATGGAGCTGCAAAACGAATGGATCTTTATAAGGTTGGAGAATTAAGTACTTCCATTGTTAAATTGGCAGAACTCATTGAGAAATCGGCGGATGAACTGAATAACGCTGTGGTTGAATTAAAGGATATGAAGAATATTATAAAAATAAAGGAGGCATGTGTAAGAGTTAATAGCATTGAAAACCATGCTGATGATATTTTTGATATGGCGGTAGCAAAATTATTTGATGAGGAAAAAAACGCGATAGAGTTAATTAAAATAAAAGAAATTCTTTCTGCTCTTGAAACTGCTACCGATAAATGTGAAGATGCTGCGAATGTGATTCAGTCAATTGTTGTAAAACACGCTTAAGCCCGTTTATGAGTTTTCTTTTTATTATAATCGCTCTTGCATTGATCTTTGATTTTATCAATGGTTTTCATGATGCCGCTAATTCAATAGCAACGGTTGTTTCTACCAGAGTACTCACGCCTTTGCAGGCGGTGATCTGGGCAGCAGCATTTAACATGATCGCATACTGGATATTTGAATTGAAGGTGGCTGATACAGTCTCGAAAACTGTTAAGCTTGATTTTATTACTCTTGAAGTGGTTTGTGCCGGACTTATTGCATCAATTATCTGGAATCTATTTACCTGGTGGAAAGGTATTCCTTCCAGTTCTTCTCATACACTTATAGGGGGTTTTGCTGGTGCCGGAATTGCTAATGCGGGAAGTTTTCATGCGGTAGAACTTTCAAAAATTATGCCGGTGGTATATTTTATTGTTCTGGCGCCATTGATCGGTATGCTTATGTCAATTATTATTCACGTGATCACCATTAATATTTGTAAAAATTCAAATCCCACAAAAGTGGATAAAATCTTTCGAAAATTGCAATTACTTTCCTCAGCCGCATACAGTCTTGGTCATGGCGGTAATGATGCGCAGAAGGTGATGGGAATTATTGCAGCAGCAATGGTTTCGCAGGGTGCTATCGGGGATATAAAAGAACTTCCGGAATGGGTGCCGCTTGCATGTTATACTGCAATTGCATTAGGTACAATGTTTGGCGGGTGGAAAATTGTAAAAACAATGGGACAAAAAGTTACTAAGCTTACTCCCTTTGAAGGATTTAGTGCAGAAACGGCGGGAGCTCTTACACTTTTCGCGACACAGTATTTTAAAATACCTGTAAGTACTACTCACACTATTACAGGTTCCATTGTGGGAGTGGGATTAACAAAAAGAATTTCTGCTGTAAGGTGGGGTGTAACGCTTAATCTTGTTTGGGCATGGGTACTTACGATACCGGTATCGGCGCTTTTAGCATCAATTGTTTTTTACATACTTCACGCTGCTCTTTAGCGCGGTATTTAAGGCTCCATTTTTATTTTTTCAATCAAGAGGTGTTTCCTGAATTCTGAAATCAATGCAGTCATTTCTTTGTCACGGGTTTCCATTTCATTAAACTCCCTATCAGTTTCAGTTACAACTGTCTTTAATTGAGTAAGGCTGTCCTGCATTTGTGTGATCATCTCTTTCATGGCCGGTTGTTTATCCGATGTTTCCTTTTCAACGCTGGTTTCCAGCATGGGAATATAATACTCGATAAAGCCGATCATATCATGCGGGTTATTTGGCCTGTTCCAGGTGAACTGTATGTTGCAATGCCTGCAGCGATAACGGTTACACTTCCATCCTTTTTCGTTTTTATCGGTCCCGGTTAATTTTAGGTGCGTAGATTTATGACATTGAGGACATTGCGCATTATCCTTGATCAATTGTTTTAATGTTTCTTTTTTCTTAGTTACTTCCGCACGATTATCTGCATGAATGCTCAGTTGTGCAATAAGTTTTTCACACGAATCCGATACTTTTTTATGATCATCGGTCAGTTTCCCCTCTTGGATAAGCTGCTGGGCTTTTTTATTAAAAAATTTAGCGAGTTTTACGATCTCACGCTCGTTCGCCTGTAAGTTATTGTTCATGCTCATCCGCCTATAAGTTTTTTTATCTCGTTTAGCTTCATCAATGCTTCAACAGGAGTAAGGGTGTTGATATCAGTATTTAAAATATCTTCTTTTATTTGTTCTAGCACGGGATCATCTAACTTAAAAAAACTTAGCTGCGCATCATCCTGAATCTGAGATTTAATTCCGCTTAGTGTGGATGAGATCTCTGATTTTGTTCCATCACTTTCACTTCTTAATTCTAATTTTTTTAATATTTCATTCGCTCTGTCAAGCACTTTGCGCGGCATGCCCGCCATTTTCGCTACGTGTATGCCAAAGCTATGGGCACTGCCGCCTGGCACAAGTTTACGCATGAATAGTACTTTGTTCCCGAATTCTTTAACCGATACATTAAAATTTTTAATTCGCTTGAATGCGTCTGCCATTTCATTTAACTCGTGATAGTGTGTGGCGAAAAGTGTTTTTGCTTTATTCTGATTTTCGTGAATGAACTCTGATATGGACCATGCAATAGAAATACCATCATAGGTGCTTGTGCCTCGTCCTATCTCATCCAATAAAATTAGACTTCTGTTACTTATATTATTTAATATACTGGCGGTCTCATTCATTTCCACCATAAATGTTGATTCACCGCTCGAAATATTATCCGATGCACCAACGCGAGTAAATATTTTATCTATCAATCCTATCTCCGCATGTTTCGCTGGTACAAAACATCCCATTTGTGCCATGATCACAATGAGAGCGGTTTGTCTTAAGAGCGCCGATTTACCCGCCATGTTTGGCCCGGTAATAATAATGATTTGTTGATTGTCATTATCTAAATAAACATCATTGGCGATGTATTCTTCACCAACCGGTAATAGCTTTTCAATAACCGGGTGTCTTCCATCTTTTATATTCAGCTCGTAACCATCATTAATGTGCGGTCTTACATAATTATTTTCATGGGCACATTGTGTAAACGATAATAAACAATCGATCCTTGCGACAAGCGAAGCATTAAGTTGTATTGGTACAATGTAGTCTGTGAGTCCTAATACAAGATCATTAAACAATTGTGTTTCAAGTGCCAGGATTTTTTCTTCGGCTCCTAATATTTTTTGTTCATATTCTTTTAGTTCTTCCGTGATGTAACGTTCTGCATTAGCCAATGTTTGCTTGCGCATCCATGTATCAGGAACTTTATTTTTATGTGTATTAGTTACTTCTAAATAATATCCAAACACATTGTTGAATGCAATTTTTAATGAAGGGATTCCTGTGATCTCACTTTCGCGTTGCTGTATTTGCAGTAAATAATCTTTCCCCGAATAGGCTATTGTTCTTAGTTCATCTAATTCTTTGTTCACGCCTTCAGCTATAACTGTTCCTTTGTTAATTAGAAAAGGTGGATCCGCAACAATTTCCCTCTCAATTCTTTCAACAGCAAGCTTGCATGGATTCAATTGCTCTGATATTTTTTTAAGCGCATCATTACCCGTAGCAAAACATGAATTTTTTACAGGATCAATTGCTGCCAATGATCTTTTAAGTTGAACAACTTCTTTAGGAGATATACGTCCTGTCGAGATCTTGGAAATAAGTCTTTCCAGATCACCCATTTGTTTAATGTTATCTTTTATGTCATTGGAAGTTGTATCATCACCTAAAAAATATTCTACAACGTTTAATCTTTCTTCAATGGGCTGTTTGTCCTTCAATGGCATTGCCAGCCAGCGCTTAAGCATGCGGGAGCCCATTGGAGATACTGTTTTATCAATGATATCAAATAGGGTTTTGGCATTTTCATTTGGCGAATAAAAAAGTTCGAGGTTGCGAACAGTAAATTTGTCGAGCCAGATAAAATGTTCTTCTTCTATTCTTGAAAGGGTTGTGATGTGTTGCACCCTGTCATGCGCCGTATCCGCAAGATAATGTAAAGCGCCGCCGGCAGCTATGATACCCAATGGCAGATTTTCAACTCCAAAACCTTTTAAAGATGCAGTGCCAAAATGTTTAGTGAGTAACTCATAAGCAAATTCATTTGAAAATACCCAGTCCTCTACGCCGTAGGTATAAAATTTATCGCCAAAATATTCAACGAAGGTCTTTTTCTGATCTTTCCTGTAGAGTACTTCGCTGGGTTTAAAGCTTTGTAATAATTTATCAATATAGTCGGGCGTTCCTTCTGCAACGAGGAATTCTCCGGTAGATACATCGAGAAAAGAAATACCTGAATTAGAAATTTTTTCACCCTTATTACTTGTATTTAGGTGAACACAGGCTAAAAAATTATTGGATTTATTTTCTAAAACTTTGTCATTGTAAGAAACGCCTGGCGTTACCAATTCAGTTACGCCTCGTTTTACAATTGTTTTGGTAAGCTTTGGATCTTCCAACTGATCGCATATAGCAACACGGTGTCCTGCACGTACCAATTTTGGTAAGTAGGTATCTAATGAATGATGTGGAAATCCGGCAAGCTCAATAAAAGTTGCGGAACCATTGGCACGCCTGGTTAAAACAATTCCTAAAATGTTAGCCGCTTTGATAGCGTCTTCTCCGAAGGTTTCGTAAAAATCTCCAATACGGAATAATAATAACGCATCCGGATAACGGGTTTTGATACCGTTATACTGCTTCATTAATGGTGTTTCTACCACCGTTTTTGCCCCTATAGATTCGGCTGTTTTCGCCATAGGATAAAAGTACAAATACTGCTGAAATAGATAGTTCAAAGTTTTTAACAGTTTTAACAGTCATTTCGGGTCGAATTTTACGTCAAAAGTATGCGGCTATTTAATAGCTTTGTTTTATGCTGTTATTGCGGAAAGCCCTTGTTGACATACGCTTTTGGATAGTTGTTTTTTTTCTGATCAGGCTGTTTGGTATTACTAATCCTCCTGTTGAAGCAACTCATAGCTGGCGGCAATGTCTTACCAATATGGAGGCAAGGAATTTTTTCGAAAAGGATAATAATATTCTTTTCCCTCAGATTGATATGGATGGAGAGAAGCCGGGAATAATTTCGGGAGAGTTTCCTTTGTTTAATTATATCATTTACTTGTGCTCCCTGGTTTTTGGTTATTCTCATTGGATAGGAAGGCTGATAAACCTTATTATAAGCTCGGTTGGTGTGTTCTTCTTTTATAAATTAATTAAACAACATTTTGAAGACAAAATTGCGTTTAATGCCGCATTAATTCTGCTTGTTTCTCTTTGGTTTTCTTTTTCCCGAAAGGTGATGCCGGATACTTTTAGTATTTCATTGGTGTTGATTGGGATATATTATGGAATGAAGTTTTTGTATAAGAGCGAGAAAGTAATTTATCTCATTCTTTATTCTCTTTTTTGTTGTTTGGGTGTCCTGTCTAAAATTCCATCCATGATGCTGATGGGTGTCTTCGTTATTCCTTTATTATCAGGTGAAATATCTAAGAATAAAAAACTATGGTTTTTATTTTATTCATTTCTTTTTCTGATTCCTGTAGCCTGGTGGTATTTTATCTGGTCAAAATATTTATTTGAAACCTATCATTACCGGTTATATTTTTATGCAGAATCTTTTTCAGAAGGATTCAGGCAGCTTGTTTTTGAATACGGAGGAAAGACGCTTTCTGTATTTTGCTTCAACGCGTTATGTGGTTTTGTTGCATCAATGCTTTTTTTAGCAGGAATAATAATTTTTGCTGTTGAGAAAAATAAAAAATTGCTTATCATAACTATATGTATTATTCCTTTTTTGTTCTTGTTTATGGTCAAAACGGGATCAGCATTTGCTACTCACAACTATTATGTATTACCCTTTGTTCCATTTATGGCTCTTATTGGAGGATATGCCATTTCAAAAATAAAAAATCAGAAACTTGTTGCAGGGATATTAGTTGTTATTTGCATAGAAGGTGTATTAAACCAACAGCATGATTTTCGGAAACAGCAACATGATGATTATAAACTTAAGCTTGAAGATATTGCAGATAAAATTTCTGACAAGCAGGATCTTATTGCTATTAATGGCGAGGGTAGTCCGCAGCAGATCTATTTTCTTCATCGCAAAGGATGGAATTTAAATGATGGTGAGATCATAAATAGAGTCTTTACCGACTCTATTGCGAAAAAAGGCTGCAAATTTTTGTTTGTAAATAAAAGAAGATTTAAGGAAAATATTGATATGATAGATTACATTACCGTGTTAGATGATAACGATTACAAGGTTTTTAAACTTGGCAGCCAATGAAAAAAATAGCTAATGAGGAATTGAACCGGCTTTCGGTTAATGAATTTAAGTCTGCAAAAAAAACAGATATTGTTATTGTATTGGATAATGTGAGAAGCTTAAATAATGTTGGTTCTGTTTTTCGTACAGCAGATGCGTTTTTATTGGAAGCTGTTTTTTTATGCGGTATAACGGGACAGCCGCCTCATAGGGAGATTCAAAAGACTGCGCTTGGAGCAACTGAAACGGTAGCTTGGAAACATTTTCCAAAAACAACCGACGCGATAACTGAACTTAAAAGTAAGGGGTATAGAATTTATGCGATAGAACAAGCGGAAGGTGCAATAATGCTGGACAAGTTTGAACATGCTAGTGGAGAAAAAATAGCACTTGTATTTGGAAGCGAAGTAGGAGGAGTGAGCGAAGAAGTAATGGCAATATGTGATGCAGCAATAGAAATTCCGCAATCAGGCACGAAGCACTCTTTAAATATTGCTGTTAGCGTGGGGATATTGGTGTGGGATGTGTTTAATAAAATAAACAAGTTATAATCTTATTCCAATTACGAGCACATCGTCGATCTGCGAGTTTTGTCCTTTCCATTGCTCGAATTCTTTTATAATTGCTTCGCGCTGCTGCTCCATTGGAAGGTTATGATACTGAAGTAATATTTCCCTGAAACGCTGGCTGCCCATTTTTTTTCTCTGTTCCCCGCCAAACTGATCAAAATACCCATCAGTAAAAAGATAAATGCAGCTTCCTTTTTTCAGCGGAAAAGAATGATTAGTGAATTTCCTTTGTTCAACAGACTCCTCTTTGATGAGACTCCCGCCAATTGAATAATTATTCCCTTTGATTATTTCAATCTGGCCATCGTTAATGATATATAAAGGGTTTAGTGCCCCGGCGAATTGAATTTCTTTATTAATATTGTCAATCACACAGAGTGACATATCCATGCCGTCCTGAGAGCTGATCTCGCCTTTTTCCTGCTTAAGGGCAGCAGAAACGCCAATATTCAACAGTCTTAATATTTTGGCCGGCGATGTTTCCTGTTTCTCATTTACGATCTGGTTTAAAATTGTATTTCCGATAAGTGACATAAAAGCGCCGGGAATTCCATGGCCTGTACAATCAATGGCCGCAATAATTAATTTATGATCAACGTGTGAGAACCAATAAAAATCCCCGCTAACAATGTCTTTAGGCTGATAATAAATAAAACTGTTCGGTAAAAGTTTTTTTATTTCATTCTTATCTGGAAATACACTTTGTTGAATTCGCTGAGCATAAGTAATACTCTCTATCATTTTTTCTTTTTGAGCCTCAATGAGCAGATTTTGTTTTTTTAAAATTTCGTTGGCCATTTGAAGTTCATTATTCTTGCTTTTTTCAATTTCTGCAACCTTAGATAAATGTTCGAGTTCAATACTTTTTAATCTCTTATCCGATTTAGACTCATGCCTTTTTTTTATGGCTTCATGGAACTTAATATAAAAATTGAGTGCGTTTTGTGGGTCTTTCTTTTGCATATATAGGTTCGCAAAACTTTCGTATAATTCGGGGAGGGTATATTGAAGACTGGCATTTTTTTGTTGAAGCGCTTTTGTAAAGTAATCAAATGCAGTATCAATGTTGTTTTCAATAAGCGCCATACTTCCAAGTATATGCATTGCACGAAAATACGGCTGTATATAAAAATTATCCTTATTTCGATCAAGGCCTTTCGAAATATAGTTTTTTGCTTTGGAAAAATCTCCAAGTTTAAAATAACATTCTCCCATTCTTGTGTAATCGTTAATAAGAATTGGGGATTCAATTTTTTTGTCTTTACTTAACTCAGTCGATTTTATAAAAAACTCAATTGCTTTTTTAAAGTCATTTTTTTGATAAGAAATACTTCCGATATTTGATAAACAAGATGCTTGCCTAACTATGTCATCTTCGTCTATGTACATTTTTAATGCTTCTTGATAATAACCCACAGATTTTTCGTATTCCTCGAGCCCGGAATAAATATTCCCCAGGTTGCCGCTTGCACTTGCAATGCCTAGCTTATATCCAATTTGTTCCGATTTTTCAAGGCTGCTCAATAAATGGGTAACAGACTTTTCAAATTCACCGGTTCTAAAGTAGCAGGCGCCTAAAAGATTTAGTGATTGTATCTTACCTATAGGATCATTTAATTCATTGAAAAGTGTGAATGATTTATTCCCGTCAAGAATACTTTCTTCCATATTCATTAACACCAGATTACAATAACCGCAAACAAGCCGGCTATTCGCAATTCCTTTCAAATAATTTAACTGTGTAGATTGTTCAAGAGCTTTTTTTGCTATTTCAAGCGATCGAACTGTATCTGTACCATTTAATTTCCAGGCGAGCTCATTCAAAATATCTATTCGTTCAACAAGGTCCGTTGTAACTGCTAATTTTTCTTCTAATTCTTTAGATGTGAAGTTTTTCAGCTGCATTTTAAGATCAGTTTTTTTTAATAGGTATAGTATCCTTTTTTAATTCTTCTGCCTTTAACTTTTCGTATTCTTTGTAAAGAATTTTCAATTTACTATTCACCTGGTTGGTAAAGCCATCATCATAATCAAACTGATGTTCAATTAAATTGTAAACTACTTTTGCAACAGGCTTTTTTAGTATACTTACATCAAGCCCTTCTACTTCCTTAAAAATATTAACTTCAAATGGAAAAATAAAAGCAAGTTTGCGTTCGGGAGGCATATGTGTATTCACCTGGATTATTTTAGATACATAACCGGGTTTAGAGAATTCAATAAAAAAATCTTTATTAATGGGGACCTTAAAATCTACTTTTCCTTTTTTATCGGTTGTAAATTCACCCAAGAGCAAATATTTGTCATCATAAACCTTTATGATAGCTTTCTCAATCGGTTTTCCCTTTTCTGTTTCGGTTTTTCCAGGCTCTTTTATTTTGCCTTCCAGCTTTAAATAATGTCGTTTGTTTTTGGCAATGGTATCCTGTGCTGATACAAGATGTTGGCAAAGAAATAATAATACGGCTAACGAAAGCTTTACACCAATATTCATTAGTGTTTAAGTTACGAAAAAATCAGAAGGTATAGTATGGTGAGATCATTAAATAGACCATAACCCCAGTAAAAGTTACATATAACCAAATGGGGAAACTGAATCGGGTAATTTTACGGTGTGCAATAATATCACCTTTAAGTCCCCTGTAAAAGGAAATAAGGATGAGAGGCAATACAACGGCAGCAAGAACAATATGTGTAAGAAGGATAAAATAATATAGATATTTTAAGGGATTTTCTTTGGGGTAGGTTGTTTTAATTCCATATGAGTGAAAAGTTACATAGGATAAAAGAAAAATCGTTGAGAGCAAAAATGCTGTTATATTCAATCGTTTATGCATTAAAATATTTTTTCTTTTGACGAAATAAAGTGAAAGACATAGAATGAAAAAACAACTTCCGTTTAAAACAGCATTTAGTTTTGGAAGGTAAGTAACAAATAAAGGGATGGTGTCAGCTTTTGGCAAATTGAATAGAATTACAATGAGAGCAAATACTACTGCCGATACAATATATATTAATCGTAAAATATTTCTATCGCTCATGTTTATTCTTTGTCCTGTGAATGTTCTTCTTTGTGCTTCTTAATTTCATAGGCGGCCTTCAACGTATTTATATCCTCTATTAGTTTGTTTACGTCTGCCGTACTTGTTCCATCATAAATGGCCCTGATGTGTTTTTCTTTGTCAATGAGAATAAAAAGTTCACTATGGATAAAAGCTTCTTCTGCATTTTCGCCTGCTTCCAGTGCGTTCACCAGGTAACCATTCTGCGCTATGTCATATAATTCTTTTTTGTTACCGGTTACAAAATTCCATTTGGTGTTTATTGCAATATGATTTTTCGAATACTCTTTTAACACTTCTACGCTGTCATTTTCCGGATCTACAGTGTGAGAAAGTATCTGCACATCATCCATATCCTTAAAACGCTCCTGCACTCTTATAAGCTGTGCGGACATAGCAGGGCAAATACTCTTACATGTTGTAAAAAAAAAGTTGGCCACATACATTTTTCCATAGAGGTCTTTGTCGGTAATGTATTTACCATCCTGATTTAGAAAACGAAATGAAGGTATAGAGTGATAAATGGTGTCGCCATTAGCTGCGACTTCTTTAGGACCAAAATAAGGTAGATGAGTGAAATTTGTCTTTCCTGTGGAAAGTAAAACGTAAAAAACAGAAGGAAAAAAGAGTAAGAAAAAAAGAAATAAACCTTGTTTTACTCTCTTGTTCACTTTTTAGTGGTGTGCCTTGCTTTTTTCTTCGTGCTTTTCTTCTCCCGCATTCTCAACTGGTGCTGTTGAATGCTCAGTGCCTTCTTCATGATGGCTGTCGCCTGTTCTTATTTTACTTTGCTGCTCAATAATAAGTTTACTCATTGCAGGCTTTCTTTCAGGAGTACCGGCATAAGTTCCTTCCACAATAATTATCCATATAAGGTAGGAGACAAACAGTACATATGGGGCAATGATTGTATATTTTAATGCTTTTCTCTCGTGGCCAAGGTGCATAAATTCCATAACAATGTATGCTGCTTTAACAATAGTTAAACCAACAAAGATGATTTTCAATGTTATTGTAGAAAACTTCAACGAGTCTAACAATCCCATACTTTCAGCCTGAAAACCGATGATAAGTTCAAGGATGGTGATGCCAAGCATTATCCAGAATACTCTCCAGAGTTTTTTTCTTTTTACTTTGCCTTCTTCTTCGCTATGCTGAGCTAGTATCTCGTACTGAGGATAGTCGTCGTTAAATTCCATAAATAATTTAGTGTAAAGTTTGAAAGTTTAAGTTCAAAATCTTAATTTATAACAGATAGAAGAATGTAAATACGAATACCCAAACCAAATCCACAAAGTGCCAGTACAAGCCGGTCTTCTCGATCATTTCGTAATGTCCTCTGCGTTCGTAAGTTCCCATTAATACATTTATAAAAATTACAACGTTTATTACAACGCCGCTAAATACGTGAAATCCGTGAAAGCCGGTGATGAAGAAAAAGAAATTTCCGAAAACCGGTAATCCGTATTCATTATATTTTAAGTTTGCTCCATGAAAAGGAGCGTCCTGCCATACACCATTGATTAACTGGTTTCTTATAGCTCCATGCTCAGTACCAACAATGAAGTGATACCACTCCCATGCCTGTGAACCTACGAACATTAGTCCGCCAATGATCGTTAAAAACAGCCAGATGGTAACACCTTTTTTGTCTTTACGCTGACCGGCTTCCACCGCTAATACCATGGTAACAGAACTCATGATAAGAATAAAGGTCATTAAACCTACATAGGCTAATGGAATGTGTTGGTCAACAAATGGAAAGTGCGTAAACACCTCACCAGGAATTGGCCATACTTCAGGATATTTATGGCGCATGAAACCATACGCGCAAAGTAAACCTGCAAAGGTTAAGGCATCAGATATAAGAAAAAACCACATAAAAAGTTTTCCGTAACTAACACCAAATGGGGACTGGCCGCCACCCCATGCTTCTTTTGAGCTAACTGTAGTTGAATGACTTGACATAAACTTATATTAGGTTGTTAAAAATTGTTAAATGCCGCTGCAAGTTTAACGAATAAAATACAAAAATAGAAATAAATATACCCACAAAACGTCCAAAAAATGCCAATAAATGGCACAAAGCTTTACTCCCAGATAGTTTGCGGGGCTGTACTTATTGTTAATATTTTTAATATTTACCACTACTAATGCTATTATTCCTACAACTAAGTGGGCTATATGCAAACCTGAAAGAAAATACAAATAGGAGCCAGAATTACTATGACCTGGACCAGTAAAAAAAATATTTTGTGCAGTTAGTTCTTTCCATGCGGCAAACTGAGCCAGAATAAAGCAAACTCCTAATACAAGGGTCAATAGCAGTGCGATTCGACTGCTTTTTGTATTTGCACCTTTAACAGAAGCCAACGCCCAATTCATGGTAACACTGCTTAGCATAATTATGGCGGTACTAAAATAAAATAAAGAAGGCAATTCAAATATGAGCCATTCTTTTGCCGAACTTCTGCTTACAACATAGCCGCTTGTTAGTCCGGCAAAAGCCATGATGATGCTGCCAATTCCCAGCCACAGTAAAAATTTACGTGCCTTATTATGACGCTCTCTTTCCTCAGGAGATATGTTCATTCGTGCGATCATTTTCCGATCATTATAGCAAGCTGTACAATTGGTAAATAAATAAAAGAGCCAAACATTAATTGTTGTGCGGCCTTTATGGTGCAATCTTTAAATAAGCGATAGGCCTGGAAAGCAAAAACAGCTCCTGCGGCGGTTATCAATACGGCAGATAAAGAGCCTGACATCCTGAAAAATACCGGAGACAAACTGATGGGCAATAAAAATAAAGTATAGGTTAGGATTTGAAATGCACTGCTTTTATCCCGGCCTCCTTTTGAAGGGAGCATGTTGAATCCGGCTTTTTTATAATCATCATCAACAACCCATGCTATTGCCCAGAAATGAGGGAATTGCCATATAAACTGGATCGCAAAAAGTAATATACCCTGGAATTGAATTTCTCCAAAACCATTTGTCGCAGCTACATGTCCCAGTAGAGGAGGGATCGCACCGGGAAATGCTCCGACAAAAACTGCCAATGGTGTTACTTTTTTTAACGGAGTATAAATTACAGTATAGCTAAGCAATGCAGCCACACCCAAAATGCCGCTCATTGGGTTTAATTTAAATGTTAGAATAAAAATGCCTGCTATTCCCATTGCAGAAGCAAGCAGCACTGCTTCTACGACTGACATTCTGTTTTGTGGTAATGGCCTGTTCGCAGTGCGGTCCATTAATTTATCCGAATCAATTTCTATGATCTGGTTAAAACCATTTGAAGAGCCCGTTACAAGGAAGCCGCCCAACACAAGCCAGCCGAGTTTTATCCAACTGAATGAATCACCTGCACTAATAACATACCCGATAAAAGCTGAAAATACAACGAGGGTAGATAAACGAAATTTAACAAACTGAACGTAATCAGCCAACTTGGCCATAAGGCTGTTTGTTTTTGTAGTGGTTGAAATAAGGGCCTTTTCTGTTGTCAAAATTTATTGCTTGGAAAAGCAGTACAATTTTACCAAATATTTAACGCATCACAAAAGTAGTATTAAAAATTTAGACGAGTTCTAAATAATTGGGGATGAAAATGTAGTTGTTTTAACTGAGAGGATTACTTAAAAATCCCTATACTCGTTCCACAATGGGGCTTTCAGGGAAAAGTAGAAATAGAGGTTGTTTTGCTCACGCAAAACAGAGC
Organism: uncultured Bacteroidia bacterium; assembly: GCA_964593555.1. Lineage (GTDB taxonomy): Bacteria > Bacteroidota > Bacteroidia > JAFLBG01 > JAFLBG01 > CAZQIC01. Next base: position 44,765 of record CAZQIC010000019.1, read on the forward strand.
TCTGCAAACGGCTGGTAACACCGGCTTCGAGCCACCCCAGCCCTAATAAATAACGAATCTTAAGGTCAACAAATGTGAGTGTGTTTTTAATTCCTTGCGTTGTAAAATTGCCGTAGTCCCTAGGACGCGATGCGTATGATTCAAAAATATTTTGTCCCATGTTTTTTCCGGCAGAGTCGGCTCCGTATAATGCATATACTCCTTTCAGATCAACGCCCCATTTTTTATACCGGTAATTTATCATTGTTACTCCTTCCATAAAGTTAGCGCCAAGCGGATGTGCGAGCGGATGATTAAGGTGTCCGTAGTTTTGTTGTGTGCTGCCGTGAGAGTATGTGTAAGGCCTTACGTAATTACATTCTGTTTGAAGTTCTAGATTTTTTATGCGGAACAGGTCAAAGCTTCTGAATCCTAATTGAACACCTTGTTTGTTTGCCCACCATCCCGTCCGGGCTTTTACTTCTTTCAGTAAAAATTCATCAAGAATTATTTGTCCGTAAAGTTGTTGTTTTTTAAATGCTTTTATCTTAAAAGAAAATCCGATGAAGGCATTGTCTGATGAGCCCAATGAATATTCAACAGGCCTGAAGAAGATTACCGGGTTCAGGTAATTTACATCATAACTTCTGGATCTGTTGCTGTCGGCGCCTTGCCATATTATGGATTCAAAAAAACCAACGTTCAGTCTTTTGCAAACATTCCAGCTGAGGTAATGTAGTGTGGCGAATTTATTTTTGAAATCTGATTTAATTCCGTTTGCCGAAATCGCATCCTTGAAAGCTGCGTACATCACTGTGTATTTTATTTTCCATACATCTACCGTAGTTCTGAAATAAGGAAAAGTTGGTGCAAAGTCACTTAAAAAAAGAGAGCGGTAGCCATCACCCCAAAAATGTTTGTCCTTACCTGCCTGCAGATTGAAGATTTTGTTGGGTGAATAGGAAATGTATCCAAAATAATTTTCAGAACTATACCGTTGTTTTTTTTGATACGCTGGCCCTATACCGGGAGTAAAATGCGTGTACCTAATACTTGTATCGATAAACGATGGATAATCTGAAGAATTCCTCAAGACACCAACACATGCATAAAATTTGTTTGTATAGCTGGTATGCAGTCGTATGCCACCATAGGTTTCAACTAATTTATCTTTGTTCGCAATATCGTAACCGGGTTGTAGTTTTGCAAACAACTCAATTCCAATGTCAAACTTTTTATTATTCAAAGAATCTCTTTTAAGATGAAGAGATTCGGCGACGGAGTCGTTTAGGCTGTTTAAATAAGGACTTCCTGTATATGGTTTTACATTGGTATGAAACGTAGAATTTTTGTCGTTTAAAAATTTATCATACCGTTGAAGAAAATTACGTTCAGTGGTTGAATTTTTTATTTCCAACACGGTCTGCGCATTACCCAATAGTGCAGAAAAAAAAAGAAAAATAAATACGATAGATCTATTTTTCATTTGCAGACTCAGAATTGCTTTCGCTGATGTTCTTTCTTTTGGGAATAAAAAATGGAACCTGTGCAAGCGCCAGGGCTCCGATTCCGACGATAATAAAGGAGTAGTTGGGTGAAAGGTGTCTTGTAAATACAGCGAGAGCAATAACAATAAGGTTATAGGAGTATATACAGAGTACGGTTTGACGGTGATTAAGACCTATATCAATAAGTCTGTGGTGAATATGATTGCGATCGGCAGAGAATGGAGATAAACCTCTTAATGAACGATAGATGAATATGCGCAATGTGTCAAACAAGGGGTAGGTGAGTACTGCTAATGCAAAAACAGGTTTAGAGATCTCACTTACAAATCCCGTAAGTTGGGACTGATCGTACTCAACAAGTTTTAATGAAAGCACGCAAAGTATTAGCCCGATAGATAATGAGCCGGAGTCGCCCATAAAAATTTTAGCAGGAGAAAAATTAAAGATAAGGAATGCTAATAAAGAGCCTGACAAAGCAAAAGAAAGGCAGGCCATAACTGTATTTCCCGCAAGCAGGAACCAGGTGCCAAATGCAACTGATGCAATAAGTCCGACACCGCCAGCTAAACCATCAACTCCATCAATAAGATTAAAAGAGTTTACAACCACGATATAAGTGAATAGGGACATAAATATTTGACCCCAATACGGTATCTCCCGAACGCCAAAAATTCCGTGCAAACCTGTCAATCTCAGGTCGGCCATTAATACCAATATCATTCCTACAATAACATGCGCTACTAATTTTTTTACGGGAGCTGTTCCTATGATATCATCTTTTATACCTACAAAAAATAAGATGATGATGGTTGCGATGATAAACTTAAAATCAGTTACCGACTTTACTAGTTCGGGAGTATCTATCGGGAACCATAAGGCAAAAGCGAAAATTGTTCCTCCAAAAATGATAACTCCTCCTATAGTGGGTATGCGTCTGCGATGTAATTTTCTTTCATCATCAGGTTCATCAAAAAGTCGTTTTAAAAGAGCGACTCTTATCAGTGCAGGAGTGGAGAGCAATACCACGAAAAAAGAAGTAAAAAAAACTAATGGAAGTATTATCACCTTGCCAGCTGTTTATATTGTAAAGGTACTAAATCAAAAATCATAATAAATATTGTTCAATGATGTTCTTAAGCCAATGTATATAAAGTCCGTAGTGCCGGTTGTGTTATTAAAACTCTCTGCTCTGTTCATTATACCTAACACTATATTCATATTGGTAGCAGGATTTATTAAGTAGCCTATTTGAATATCAAAATTTGAGATGGTGCTTTTAATGCCCTGATTTTGTTCGTTGATATTTGATGTTGGGCCGTAAAAAGAATTATTATCACTGACGAAAATATTATTGCCATATCTCGAACTAAGGGAGTCTCTTCCAACTTGCGCATAATTCATTTTTAATTGAAATAAAAAATCTTTTGCTCTGTAATTAATTATCGCAACGGTCTCTTTAAAATTTGCGCCAAGCGGGTGGGCGATGGCCTGGTTGTAGTGGGTGTAACTTTGTTCAACACGTTTGTGTGCATACGTGTAGGGCCTTACTTTGTTGTATTCTAATTGCAGATGAAGATTCTTAATTTTTAAGACATCGAAATATTTTATTCCTAATTGAACACCTTGTTTGTTGGAAATGGAACCCTTGAAATTATTTTTTGCAATATCGTCTAAAAAAAACTGGCCGTATATATACATACTCGGTATTAAAACGATTTTTGCTGTGGTCCCTAATGATACATTCTTGGTGTTATGCATTCCATAAACGAATGCATTGCCAGCAATAACTGGATTAAAGTAAAAAAAGTCGAGGTGTTGTTTGTTCATTCTGTCAGATGCTTCCCATACCATTCCCTGGAATAATCCCAATTGTAAATGTTTATGCGCGTTCCAGCTCAGGTACTGAAAGCTTCCGCACTTTTTTTGGAACAAGCGTTCTGTATATGGTGGTGTAGTAACTCCGCCATCAGTTAAATTCATAAATACAGTATATAAATTAGTGTACTGTATTTTTTTGTAACGGGTTGTGGCGCGAAAATAAGGGTAGTTAAATGAATTGTCTGACAATAAAAGTGAGCGATATCCATCGCCAACAAAATGTTTACCGTGTCCCAGTTGGAAATTCAACGACCATTTTTCATTTTTTATTGTTGGAGAATAAGAGATGTAGCCGGATGACATAGCAAAATCATATCCTGCTGTTTTAAATCTTTTCCAACGACCCTGGCCAGGTACTACTGCATAAGTATTGTTAAAATCTATGATGTAATTGGGGAAAGTTGCCTGGTTCTCATAAAAAGATGATTCAAACGAAAAATTTTTCCCAATATCGCCCCGTACTAAAACGCCGCGTGTGTTTTTATATAATGTTGGCGCAAGGCTATCTTCATTATCCATTCCTATTTCCAGGTTAAACAATGGATCGAGAGTTAAATGAAATTTGTCTGAAGTATCCTTAACAATAAAAAGACTTTCGGTTTTTATTTTTCTATGAATCAATGACCTGTTTTTTTCTGTTTTGTCAGGTAAATTAATAGTGCTTTCTACTAATGGTTTAAATGCAGTATAACAAAGTTTGTATGTTACTGAAAGAGGCTCCGAAGCGTGATCGGTATCAGGCAATAAAATATTTCTTTCCAGTTCTATCCATGCGTTTCTGTTGAGTGGAACATTTTTTTGCTGAGCGTAAGTGTTATTTTGAGAAGCAAGAAGCAAGAGGCAAGAAACAAAAACCGACAACCAACAACCGAGAACTGACAACCGATAACCTGTTTTCATTTTCTCTCCGTTGCCTCTGTGTTGAAAGAGTTTTTCACTTCTTCATAAACCATTCTGATTCCTTCTTCCAACTCAATGTTGTATTTCCAGCCCATTGCGTTTATCTTAGATACATCCATCAATTTTCTCGGAGTTCCGTCCGGTTTATCGCTGTTCCATTTTAACTCGCCATTGTACACGATAATTTTTTTGATCAATAATGCAAGATCTTTTATACTCAAATCTATTCCCGTTCCAATATTTACATGACCTCCAGTATTGTAATTAAGCATTAGGAAAAAACAGGCGTTGGCAAGGTCGCCAACATGTAAAAATTCCCTTAAGGGTTTTCCGCTTCCCCAGACTTCTACTGTTGCCTCACCTTCATATTTTGCTGTATGTATTTTCCTTATCAGTGCAGGAAGCACATGTGAGTTATTTAAATCGTAATTATCATTTGGCCCATACAAGTTTGTCGGCATTGCCGAAATAAAATTACAATTGTATTGGTGCCGATATTCATTGCATAATTGTATGCCTGCTATTTTTGCGATTGCATAAGGCATATTGGTGTATTCTAAGGGGCCTGTCAACAGGTATTCTTCTTTTAAGGGCTGTGGCGCCATTTTTGGATATATACAAGATGAGCCGAGAAACAAAAGTTTTTTTACGTTGTGAACATATGAGCTATGAATCACATTGCTTTCGATCATAAGGTTATCATAGAGAAACTCTGCACGGTAAGTATTGTTGGCCTGTATACCACCAACTCTGGCGGCGGCCAAAAAAACATATTCAGGTTTTTCGTTTGCGAAAAAAATATTTACTGCGTCCTGATTTTTAAGGTCAAGCTCTTTTGATGTTCTTGTAATTAGATTGGAGTATCCTTCTGAATTTAATTTTCGTACAATGGCAGAACCCACCATTCCCTTATGCCCGGCAACAAATATTTTTGCACCTTTTTCCATATTTCGCTTTATTCCTGCGAAGTAATTATGTCATGCCCGCCATCCATCAGGTATTTATCTCTTTCAAAAAGTTTGAGGTCGCTTGCCATCATTTCTTTTACTAGTTGCTCAATGGTGTGTTTGGGCTCCCAGCCTAATTCTTTTTTCGCCTTTGATGCATCACCAACCAATAAATCAACTTCTGTT
>CAZQIC010000020.1:0-47115 GCA_964593555.1 uncultured Bacteroidia bacterium
CAATTAGTTATATCGTTATTTATTAACAATTTGATTTTTAGAACTCCCCTTAAGTCTTATAACAGGTTTAGGAAGATTATCGTAATCAAAATTATACCAATCCTTTAAAACATTATTTCCACAGCCCAAATGAATTTATCAAACTTGTGCGACTTTCCAACAAGAATTTTTGCTTTACGTTTCCAGAAGAATCTTCTTATTTCTCTATATATTTTAAAAAAAATAGGAGGAGTAACGTTTGTTATAAAAGCAGACATGTTAATTAAAATAGTTAAGTATATTAATTAGAAACGCTTAAGTAACTTTTTAACTTCTCCTCTAATTCCAGAACTAATTCTCCTCTATTAGTAAGCCATTGATTCTGATAAGCACGTTGAATTGGTGCCATATACTCTTTTATTGGAGGGATAAATGTTTTGGTTACTGGAATCACACAGCGAATCTAAGTAAAATTGGAATAAAAAGAGAAATGAAAGAATGCGTTAATCAAATACATGTAAAAAGCAATAGTGGTTCTATTGTGTTTAATCTTACAAATTGCTAAAGACATAAATTTTAATTATTTTTAAGTGCCTAATCTTGGAGAAGTGGGTAAATTTCTATTTAAATGTATATATGTTTGAAAGAATGAAGATTGGAAATAATCATCTTGGCTATTTTTTATCAATTCTGTTTATTCTCTCATTATCTTTTCAGCTAAGGTCTCAAACGTCTTTTCTTCCCTCCTCAATATCGGGCTTAAAATTATGGGTTACAGGGGATAGCTTGCATAAAAATGCGTCCCATTTTGTTGATACATGTTATGACTTATCCGGCAATAACAATAATATTATTCAACCCGTTTCGAGTTTTCAGCCTCGTGTATTAAATTCCATTTTAAATGGCCATAAAATAATTCGCTTTGATGGAGCAGATGATTATTTGAAGTTTAATGAAATAACGGACATTCGCACTGTATTTTGGATAGTGAAGGAAGATAGCCTGGCGACATCAAACTTCAGATCGCTTTTAGGACATACAACACTTTATGAATTTGTACGCGCACAAAATAAAGAAATATGGCATACTTTATCCAGCTCTTTTGTTCAATCCGGTATAACGCGATTAAATTCTATTCAAATTGATGGAACTACAAATGTATTGCCATTAACTTATTCTATTCTAAGTTTGGTAACCACGGGGAACACAAAAGCTGATAATTTTAGCAACGATAGAATTAGCGATAGAATATTTCAAGGAGATTTAGCGGAATTAATTATTTACAACCAAGCGTTGACACCTCTTCAGGTCGATACGATAGAAACATATTTACGAAAAAAATATACTCCTCCTGTTCAATTAGGAACTCCTGTCATTGCAGTTTGCGATACATCAATCACATTAAATGTTGGACCCTATTTTTCAAGTGTGTTATGGTCGAATGGCTCTACAGCACATTCGATAACTATTAACCAAATGGATACAATTAGTGTTGTAGCAACCGATGTTTTTGGCTCTGTTTCAAGAGATACAGCTATATTGAATGTGTTCCGGCAACCATTAACTCTTTATTCTCTACCAGATACTCTATTATGTAATGGCAGTATTGTTTGGGATCCGGGGTTAGATCCATTGGATTATAATTTTTTGTGGAGTACCGGAAGTACACAATCATCAATAATAGTTTCCAATAATAGCACTGTTTGGGTTGTTGCGTCAGATACAAACGGATGCTTAAAATCTTCAGATACGGCAAATATTGTGTTTGATACTTACGAACAAATAGTTTCTTTAGGCAATGATACTGTCTTATGTTCAGGCAATCCTATTTATTTACATGGTGGGAACGCTCAAACAATAAGTTATTTATGGAATGATGGTAGTACTATGGACTCCTTAGCTGTAAATAATAGCGGACCGTATTGGGTAACAGTAGGCAATGTAAATGGATGCAGCAAAAGAGATACAATTAATATAACAATTGCCGGTACCGCGCCGACGGTTAATTTTTCTGCAGGAAATGTATGTTTTGGTTCTTCTATAGGATTCATAGATATGTCAATGCCACCCGGAGGAAATATAATAACGGATTGGGCCTGGAATTTTGGGAATTTGACAACTTCTACAAATCAAAACCCTATTTATATTTACCCGGATTCGGGAAGTTACAATGTAACACTTTCGGTTACAACAGATGTTGGATGTTCTGCTCAGCTTACAAAGCCAGTTAAAGTTTATTCATTACCGTTTGCGGAGTTCTCCATGTCGAATTCATGCAAAAATTCTTTTACTGAATTTACTGATATAAGCACTCCTACATCTTTAATTCAAAGCTGGTCTTGGAAATTTGGAGATATACCAAGCGGACCCTCGGATTCTTCTTTTTTGCAAAACCCTGAACATTTATTCAGTGACAGCGGCCTTTTTTCAATACGTTTAATTGTCCAAAATTTATATGGCTGTAAGGATACAAACATTAAAAATTTGTATGTAAATCCAATTCCCAAGGCCAATTTTGGTAATTCTTTAGCTTGCAAAAGCAATATTGTCAACTTCAGCGACAGCTCTGTTTTACCAGCTAATACAACTCTGCAAAGTAGTTACTGGAATTTTGGAGGCTCGGATACTTCATTATTACTAAATCCCTCACATATTTTTTCATCAAATGTAAATTATCAGGTCACACATGTTATAACTGCAAGTAATGGGTGTAGTGATACGACCGTTAAAACCATTGCCGTCCATCCCACTCCTTTTGCACAATTTACAGCGGGAAATGCTTGCGCGAGCGCCTTCACTCAGTTCAATGATATTTCTATTATTTCAGGAGCAAGCATTACTGATTGGAAATGGACGTTTAGCGGATCTAATACTTCTTTCATTCAAAATCCTTTACATTATTTTCCTAATTCAGGAAACAACAATATTAAATTAGTTGTTACCTCGGCAGATGGATGTAAAGATTCTCTTACGCAAACAGTCGTTGTACACGCAAACCCAATTGTTTCTTTTAGTTTGACTCCTCCGGATGGCGTTGCACCATTAAATGCTAACTTTTCAAGCACAGGCAACGGCTCCTCTTCTTTAATGTGGGATTTTGGGGATGGAAATCAAAGTACATTAACAAATCCTTCCAATACTTATTTAAATATTGGCACTTATACAATAACCCTTATTGGATCAAACAACTTTGGATGTAGGGATACTGCATTTAACTCTTTAGAGGTTTTACCAGACATAATAGACGTTGCTATTTTTGATATTAACACCAGTTTACAAAATGATTTTTTATCCATTTCATTAACCCTTATAAACAAAGGAACGGTTGCAGTAACTTCACTTGATTTTTATATACAATTGAATAATGGGACGTATATCAAAGAAGCATGGACCGGCCTTATTCCAAGAGGCACTGTTCAAACATTAAACCTTTCTACTTCATTTTTCCTGGAGGATATAAAACACTTTATTTGCGTATCTGCGCTTCAACCGAATGGAATAAATGATGCTGCTCCTGCTGATAATGAAATGTGCAAAAGCCTGGATGGAACCGCATTTGAAATTTATCCTGTATTCCCAAATCCTGCAGAAAACAATTTGACAATTCCGTTGAATTTAATACAAGGTCAGAATATTGAAATAATATTATTTAACTCGATTGGACAAAAAATAAAATTGATTTACTCCGGCGAAATAAATGAAGGCCTTCAATTAATAACAACCGACATATCCAATATCAATAAGGGAATTTATAATCTCTACATTTCCGCCGGAGACGAAACATTTATTAAAAGGTTCGTTAAAAAATAACTCTTTCTAATTTTTCTTTTCTATAATGAACATAAGATCAGGAGCAAATGTGACCTTTAGTCCGACTATTTTCTGAAATTTTCCTACGAAATAAAATATATTTCTTAATGTTCTTCTTTTCCAATCCAGGATAAATGGAGATGGGTACTGATAATAATGCCCCACAAGACCTGCCCAAACCGGAACATCAATTGGCAACGGGATAATCGTTTTTTTTACTTTGAATCCCATTTGATCCACCATTTTTTTCATTGTATCAATGGAATAATGCACAACATGTTCGCATGAATCAAACAAATCATGACTCCCCTCCCGCCCCAGCATTTTTGCCAATTTCATTTTCACAACATTATAATTTCCATTTGGAACTTTTATACATAATATCCCGTCATCCTTTAATACCTTATGTGCATGAGATAAAAGTTCTTTAGGATTTGTTACATGCTCAAAAACATCGATCATAGTAATTACATCATAACTTTTAGGTAAAAAATCAGAAGAGTTAAAATACGAGTTAACGATTTTTAATCCGAATTTCTCTGAAGCAATTTTAGCTAGTGCGGGTGAAGGTTCTACTCCGGTAACTTCAAAACCACCTTGTTTGGCGATCCTCAAAAAGAAACCCATATTTGTCCCTATATCCAGTAAAGTGCCAGAGGGTTTTATCTTTTTAATTTCCTCCACTTCATAAAAATAATTTTTATCGCGGTGGTGAGGTTTTTTACCGTTGAATATTAATCTCGCCTCCTGTAAGTATACATCCGTATCGCCAAAATAATTTTTTTCCGCATCTTTAGCTCTGGGATTAGTATAAATAAGATCGCAATTTTTACACCTTACTATACCTAAATTTCCGCGCTCCTTATATATATTTGTGAACTCAGCACTTGAACATAGCGGGCAAGAACAGCTTTCAACATCTGCTTCCGCATAAAAGTCCCTTTGAGTTCCACCGTGAACATAATCATCCTTTTGTAGTGTATATTGCATTCTTTCTATTTTTTGTAAAGATAATATTGATTACAAACCTAATTTTTTGTTGGTTTTTAATTCATAAAAATGTCTTATGATGAAAAGGCTAGCTACGAAAAAAGGAATGCATGGTATTTTTAATCTCACAAGGGAACCAAAATTAGAAGTTGCCAGCCCCACGGAGAAACCAAAAAACAAAGCAAATAATACTGAAAAAAAAAGCAATGGATTTTTAGCAATAATGCTAACAAAACCAATCACTTTCAATTTAATAAGTAACAATAATGTTAAAAGCAAGATATATGTATTTTCCACTGCAGACAATAACATTACACCATTTTTAACGTCCCACAAATATGGTCTGAAAAAAGTGGCGGCAATGGCCAGATGTGTTTTGCTTAGGGCTCCCGTTAATGTTGGATCAACGTCTCCAATGTCAAAAGAATTACCACCATAATAGGCTTGCTTCTGATCTTTTTGAACCGCTGCCGCTTTATCTAAAACACTATCTATTTTGTATTGGCCTAATAAATCTTCCGCATTTGTTAATGCATAAAAACCTAAAGCAAATCCCGCCAAAATAAAGAAAGGCACAGCAATACTCCTGAGAATTTTACTATTGATTTTACTGGCATTACTTACAGTAAACCATGTTATTGAACCTGGCATAAGAGCGAAAAAAATATAGGGCTTTATCGCAATCAAAACATAGGAGCTGACAAGAAGGCTTACTAAATATTTTAATGAGATTTTCTTTTGGATTGCAAAATAATAAAACGAATGTATATACCATGCCACAGCGGATAAAGTAACGGTATCTTTCATAAGGCCCGAGCCCCAAAAAACAACGGAGGGTATAAATAAAATTGAAATTGCCATCTGTTTGCTAATCAATGGAAACTCTTTACTGAATAACAAAAACATTTTCCAGATACCACTATATGATAAAGCAGCCAAAATTATAGCAGATGAAATAAAACTTTGACCTCCAAGAAAAACTATTGGAGTTATAAATCTTGTTAAAAATGTAGAGTGGTAATCATTCCAATAACAAGGGAAACCTGTACTCGCATCGAAATACAAATAGTTTTCATTTGTATTGCCTTGAAAAAACACTTCTATAAAATGAGTAAAATTTTTTGAGGCTAAATTAAGCAGACAGCAGGAAGAATAATAGTAGTTTAAAGTATCTCCTCCTTTATAATAAAAAAGGTAGACCAAGGTAAAACTTATTCCCCCAAGTATTTTTGCAAAAAGTCCAGGAATAAAATACTTATATTCGGGTACATTTTTAATATACTTTCTTTTAATATTATTGGCAATAAAAAAAATCACAATTAAATACAAAGGTGGGAGCAGTATATCCCAAACGGATGCATACATATGCAACAAATTTAAATATAATTATACTATAAGTAAGTCATTATGGTTGAAGTATTAATGAAAAAGCCAATTATTCTTGTTACGGGAGGGGCTGGCTATATTGGTTCTCATACCATCATTGAGTTATTAAGTTCTGAAAAATTTGATATTATTTCCATAGATAACTTTTTCAATTCTTCCCCGGAAACATTTGAACGGATCAATGTTATCACCGGGAAAAATATCAAAAATTACAATATTGATATATGCAATGCTTCAGAACTTGAAAAAGTATTCGATGAAAATCCTGGCATTATAGGAATTATTCACTTTGCAGCCTTAAAAGCAGTGGGCGAATCTGTTCAAAAACCAATTCTCTATTTCAAAAACAATATTAATTCACTATTGAATATTCTTGAGTGCATGCAAAAAAAACAGGTAACTAATCTCATTTTTTCATCATCATGTTCTGTTTATGGCAGTATTGACAAATTACCCGTTAACGAATTAAGTCAACTTCATAAACCAGAATCGCCCTATGGCTTCACTAAATTAATTGGAGAAGAAATTATTGAATCGATAATAAAAGCAAATTCCAAGCTAAAGACTATTATATTGAGATATTTTAATCCGGTAGGAGCACACATTTCAGGCTTATTGGGAGAAAATCCAAAAAACATAAACAATCTTGTTCCTTTAATTACGCAAGTTGCAAATGGAAAAATTCCTGAATTAATTGTAAACGGCAATGATTATCCTACCAGAGACGGAACATGCATACGTGATTATATTCATGTTAGTGACATTGCGGATGCGCATGTTAAAGCCATGGTTAATCTTTTAAATGTCAATCAAAATTATAACATCCTGAACTTAGGAAGTGGCAATGGTGTAAGTGTATTGGAAATGATTAATACTTTTGAAAAAGCCACCGGACAAAAACTTAATTATAAAATTGGCTCAAGAAGACCCGGTGATATCGCAGCAATATACTCGGATTCCTCATTGGCAGAAAGAGAATTAGGTTGGAAACCAAAATACTCTATTGAAGACATGATGCTCAGTGCCTGGAAGTGGCAGCAAAATCAATCATGATGATATTGGGGTATTGGGAAATAGGGCGATAAGGAAATTGTCATGTGAAGTTGAATCTTATTAAACAGCTTATCATTCGTGGTGATATGGAGAATTGTTAAGGATCGAAAAAGCCCTGTACACCTGCTCTGCAAGGAATAAACGTACCATTTGGTGGGAAAATGTAAGGTCCGATAAAGAAATCTTTCCTTTTGCCTTTTTATAAACATCTTCAGAAAAACCATATGCCCCTCCTATAACTAATATTAAAGCCTTTTGCCCCTCGTTCATCTTTTTTTGAAAAAAACCTGCAAACTCCCTGGAAGTATTTTTTTTCCCTTTCTCATCCAGCAAATAGAAATTACCGCCCAACGAATCTAATTTTTCCAGCAACCTTTCCCCTTCCTTTTTTTTAAGTTCCTCCTTCGATAGGTTACCAAACTTAATAGGCGCTACAATAATCTCCTCAAGTGTTATATAGTTTTTTACTTTTTTATAATACTGCTCTATTCCCTCCTGAAGGTAACTCTCAGTTGTTTTCCCAATAAAAACCAGATATAATTTCATGTGTAGATATTTTTATTTTTGAATGTCACATGCCCGCCTGCCATCGGGCAGAGAATACACCATCTCTTTTGCAGGTTTGTCCGCCTAAGGCAGATGGCAATTTCATTTGTTAATATTTTTGGGTAATGAAGTATATGGCTATTTCACAATTAAAAATTATAACTTTGTAAAAGTAAGGTTCTTTAATAAACTATAGCTGTTTGGCTTGATTATTGTGTAATTCAGCTGTTTATGAAATAACATTTACTTAGAGCGAAACAACAAAAATAAAGATGACTTAATCCTCCATATGTTTTAGGATTACAAATAGAAGATAGAGAGACAACAGATGAAATTTATAGCGACCATATTTTTATTTTTATTAACCAGCCTGAATGTATCCGCCGATATAAATGATGATATCGCGAATGCGATCAGGTCAGGTGATATTAAAACATTGTCACGCTTTTTAGGTGATAATGTTGAACTTAAATTAATTGACCTGGAAGAGATATACAGCAGGGCGCAGGCCGAGGTGATCATCAAAGATTTTTTCAACAAACACAAAGTTGAATCCTTTTTCATTTCGCACAAAAGTACACCCAAGAACGATTCTATGTATTCTATAGGTACTCTTCAAACTTCAAAAGGGAAATTCAGGACATATTTCTTTATTAAAAAACTCAATAATAAATTTGTCATACAACAATTCCGAATTGAGTCTGATAAAGAATAACAAAATGCCCTTCTCATTTCCTAAAAGCTTCGATCTTAATAAGTTTATTGACCAATCGTTACTTGAAGATGTAGGCGATGGAGATCACACCTCATTATCAACCATTAACCCTGATAAAACAGGTGAAGCAAAACTACTTGTTAAGGAGGATGGTATTATTGCAGGAGTTGAACTTGCAATTGCCATTTTTAAACGGTTCGATAAGCAATTAAAAGTAACTACTTATATAGCAGATGGCACAAAAGTAAAAAAGGGTGATGTTATATTTAGTGTGAAAGGCAAAAGTATATCCATACTTACAACGGAAAGATTAGCATTAAACTGCATGCAAAGGATGAGTGGCATCGCTACTAAAACACATTCACTTGTTGAACTGTGCAAGGGAACAAACGCAAAAGTTTTAGATACAAGGAAAACAACTCCCCTGTTCAGGCCATTTGAAAAGTGGGCCGTTACTATTGGCGGTGGTGTAAATCATCGCTATGGATTATACGATATGGTTCTCATAAAGGATAATCACATTGATTATGCTGGTGGGATTACAGAAGCTATTAAGAGCACACATGAATACTTAAAGAAAAAAAGAAAAAAACTTTCAATAGAAATTGAAACCAGGAACCTGAATGAAATTAAAGAAGTGCTGGCATGTGGCGGCGTTCAACGAATTTTACTGGACAACTTCAAGCCTGCTCAAATCAAAAATGCACTTCGCATAATTAACGGAAAATTTGAAACGGAAGCATCGGGAAATATCACTGAAAAAAACATCAGGAAATACGCTTTAACCGGGGTCGACTTCATATCTTCGGGATCTTTAACGCATAGCGTCAAAAGTCTTGACCTTAGCCTAAAAGCAGTTAGAAATGATTAACCGTATTTGGAATTATATTTTTAATTTAAAACCGGTAGTATTACTTACCAACCTTACTAAAAGACTCATTATCCCCGGCTTTGAAGGTCTGCCTTTGTATAATGTTCTTACTTTTTTTTCAAAAGGAATAATGGAGGGCGCGATCAAACTTCGCGCTTCATCAATGGCCTTTTCTTTTTTTCTCGCCGTTTTCCCATTGGTTATCTTTTTGTTCACTCTCATCCCCTATATACCAATTGATAATTTCCAAGCAGAGTTGTTGTTATTGCTGAAAGGAGTCATTCCCAACGCAGCCTACAAAACAGTCCAGGATACTCTGGAGGAAATTATAACAAGGCAAAACAGCGGCTTATTATCTTTCGGATTTATTGGTGCATTATATTTTTCAACGAATGGTTTCAATGCCATGATAAACGCATTTAACCAGAGTTATCATAGCGTAGAAACCAGATCGACAGTTATGACAAGGGTTATATCTTTTATCCTTGTTCTAATTCTAAGTATACTTCTTGTTATAGCCATTGGACTATTGGTATTTTCCGAGATAATTCTCAATAAGATATCCTTTCTTGAGAACTTTGAATCATACCTTATCATATTCGGGCGCTGGGTCGTGATCTTTGGTCTCTTCTTCTCCTTCATCTCATTCATTTATTATCTTGGTCCGGCATCTAAGGCTGGGTGGAGATTTGTTACTGCGGGATCAACTTTCAGTACGATCCTATCTATCATAACCTCTATTGGATTCGCTTTTTACGTAAATCATTTTGGGAACTACAATAAACTTTACGGATCAATAGGAACCCTTATCGTACTTCTTTTATGGATATATTTTAATTCTGTTATTCTGCTTTTGGGTTTCGAATTAAACGCCAGTATCCATAATGCAAAATCGGATGTACCCCTACCCCCAGATTCACTAAAATAAGGTTATTCCATTGCTTGTTTTTAGTAAATTAGCACTCTTTAATATCATCCAGATGCATAAAACAGCCTTATTGCTCATTGCAATTATTTATGTTCTTCCTTTGACAGGACAAACTGAAAACAATTACCGCTCTGCAAACAATCCATACTATTGGAAAAACAGGAAACCTTTTGAAGGTTATTGGCAACAGGATGTTCAATATAAAATAAAGGCAAGTATTGATGAAAAGACCGATATTATTGATGCGCAGCAGGAACTTACCTATTGGAACAATTCACCCGATGAATTGACTTTCGTTTACTTCCATTTGTATCAAAATGCATTTCAGCCCGGATCATATACGGATGATCTACATAAACGTAACGGCGTACGGGCTAAATATGGTAAATACGAATCTCAGGGTTTAGGAACTATAATTAGTAAAATGACTATTGACGGGGTTGTGCCTAAACAAGAGGTAGACAATACTATATTAAAAGTATTCCTTCCTAAACCATTGAAGAGCGGCGAGTCGATTACCTTTTCAATCGACTTTAAAACCTATTTTGATAATGGAAGCATCCGCAGAAGAATGAAAACTTTCAATTCGTATGGTACAAAACATTTTGACGGTGTACATTGGTACCCAAGGATCTCTGTATACGATAGGAAATTAGGATGGGATACCGATCAGCATTTAACAAGAGAGTTCTATGGTGATTATGGTTCGTATGATGTTGAACTGACCTTCGCAAATAATTATATTGTTGAAGCAACCGGAGTATTACAAAATGAGAGTGAAGTATTACCTGATGATCTTCGAAAAAAATTAGATGTAAAAAATTTCGCTACTAAACCTTTAGAAGAATCCCCATCAATAATTATTACACCTGATGGAACAAAAAAGACCTGGAAATATCATGCAGAGAATGTTCATGATTTTGCTTTTACAGCTGATCCCACTTATAGAATTGGTGAAGCAACATGGAACGGCATACGCTGCATTGCTGTTGTGCAGGAACCACACGCATCGCGCTGGCAAAATGCCGCATCATATACGGCTAAAATAATTGAGATCTATTCAACCGACTTTGGTATGTATGCTTATCCTAAAATGGTAGTTGCAGATGCGCGCGATGGAATGGAATATCCAATGTTGACATTAGATGGCGGACTTGACCCGGATTATCGCGACCTACTTGCACATGAAATTGGCCATAACTGGTTCTTTGGAATGATCGGAAGCAACGAAACATACAGGGCGGCACTAGATGAAGGTTTTACTCAATTTATTGAATCATGGGCCGTAACTAAAATTGATGGAAAATACAGAGTAACCGGCAAACCAAAATCGGATTATGTTGCCAAATATCGTACCCCTGACAATGTCGTTTTTTCCGAAGTCTATAATGGATATATTTTCGATGCAGCTCATGGTGATGAAACAACCCTAAACACTCATTCGGATGGATTTGGGGGCGCTTTAAGACATGGTGGGGGCTACCGACAGGTTTATATGAAAACTGCGACCATGCTTTATAATTTACAGTATACATTGGGAGATTCTCTTTTTACAAACGCCATGAAACATTATTTTGATCAATGGAAAATATGTCACCCTTATATGGAAGATTTCAGGAACTCCATCATAAGTTATACCAAAGTTGATCTCAACTGGTTCTTTGATGAATGGTTCGAAACGTCTAAAACGATTGACTACAAGATCGCTTCAATAAAGAAAACCAAAGAAAAGGATACTTATAAAGTTAAATTCAAGCGTATTGGCCGTATGCAGATGCCAATTGATTTTACCGTTATATCTAAAGATAGCAGCAAACATGATTTTTATATTCCCAATAATTGGTTTGAAAAATCAACTAAGGCCACCATTTTACCACGTTGGATAGGCTGGGACAAACTCAAACCTACTTACACCGCAACCATTATTATTCCAGGTGGAGTAAAGGATGTGATCATTGACCCAACACAGCGCCTGGCCGATGTTAATATGCTCAACAATTCTAAAAAGAATAAAATAGACTATACGCTGGATTCTAAAATTTACAATCCGCCAAGTTGGACCAAATATGAAATAAAAGTAAGACCTGATATCTGGTACAACGGATATGACGGAGTTAAAACTGGAATTCATATGAATGGAGGTTATATGAATTACTTTAAATTCTTCGATGCCACATTATGGTTCAACACAGGGCTTGCTCAAAGCGGGCTGGATACAACCGCACGGATAAATAGGTTCGACAACGTTTCTTTAAGAGTTAATTACAAAACTCCTACAAATAAATTCAGTAAAAATTCTGACGTATATTTTTCTGTAAAGATCTTAGACGGGCTAAACAGTTACCTCGCTGGTTTCGAAAAAAGAGACGCTTCATTAGACAACCGCCTTTATATTGAAGCAAAGTGCATGTATAGAAATAACAGTAATGATCTTACCTACCTGCTCTACCCTAAAGAATGGCAATTAAAAAAACAAAACAATACATTGACCGTTGGTTTTGAGCATTTGTACAATTACAAAAAAGGAAAAGGCGATATAGATTTTAAATTACGTTCGGCAACACTGACCCAGGATTACGATTATTCATTTGCTAGTCTATCTGCGGTTAATAAAAATGATCTTGGTAAAATAAACATTAACACGCGAACCTATATACAGTACGGACTTGGAAGCAAATGGGCAAGTGAATCGTCATTGTTCGCCGCAGGAGCTAATCCTGAAGAAATGATGGACAACAAATACACAAGATCACAAGGATTCTTTCCAACAGATTGGGCAACCTTTGGTGCGGGTGTAAATAATTTTCACGCCGGTGGAGGTCTAAACCTAAGAGGGTACTCAGGTTATTTATTGCCAGAACTGGATGCGAATGGAAATACAAGAATCACTTACAAAGGAACTTCAGGCGCTGCAATAAATGTGGAACTTGAATTCCAGGAACTGGTAAAAATTAAAAACAAATTCCTGAAAAATAATTTCAAATTGGCAACCTATCTTTTCGGAGATGCGAGAATTATAAATTACAACCTTTCTACCGAAAAATTGTTGCTTTCAGAACCAAGAATTGATGCAGGACTTGGTGCGGCACTTACTATTCAACGCTGGGGAATACTTCAAACTGTGAACCCGTTAACTATCCGTTTTGATGTTCCTTTTTTCCTCAATAGGATACCAAATGTTGAAACTGACTATGTTGCCTTCAGATGGGTTATAGGAGTAAGCAGGGCATTTTAATAACGCGAGGTTGATATAACGGAGCTCATTAAGGATGGTCATTACTCAGGCAGGCTTCCGGACGTTTGATCGTAAAATTATTTCGAGACGAATTAAATTTGTTGAACAAATACCTTCTTTTACAGGAAAGATAATTTCTTAGGGAAAGTAATTTTCTTTTTTTTCTTCCATCACCTCCTTTAACGAGCCTGTTCTTTTTTTCTTTTTCACTTTGATGTAAAAAAATCTGAAGACAATAATAACATGACAAAGAATAGTGATTAAAACCCCATAATACTTTTTCATTACAACGAACCTTTCTTTCCATGCCTTGCGCTCATTTTGTCTTGAAAAACCTCCTTCCAAAAAGTCCGATATAAATAATTCTGTATTAAAAATATTTCCCGACGCTTTAAGACACCTGATCATCCAATCATAGTCAGAGACAATTTTATATTTTAAGTCGTAATTTGTTGCTACTTCTTTTCTAACAATAAAAGATTGATGACAAACGAGCATTCCTAATTTTAATTTTTTCCAGGATAAATTTTTGGGTGGGATCAACCTAGACTCACCTAAAACACATCCTTTATCATTCACCAAATATGTACGCCCGTAATAAACATCAGCGTTCTTGTCCCATAAAATGGAGGACAGTGTTGATTCGCTGTGCAAGGTATCTCCTGCATTTAAAAAAAGCACATACTCACTACTAGCCATTGACAGGCCTTTATTCATAGCATCATAAATACCCTTATCGGGTTCTGAAATAAATTTGGAAACAACATTAGAATACTTTTCAATTATTTTCAGTGTGTTGTCTTTCGATGCCCCATCTATAATTAAGTATTCGTATTTTTTAAAAGATTGAGCGGCAACACTTTTAATCGTTCTCTCAATAAATTCTTCTCCGTTGTAAACAACGGTGATAATAGAAAGTATTGGACCCGATTCGCTCATTCAATTACTTTATCAAAGATTCAAATAACTCCGAATATTTTTTCGAGATGACTGAAAAAGCATAATTCTCCACTGCTTTCCTGCGCGAATTGCCGGATAGATCTTCATAGTTTGACGTTAAAACATATTTGATTCCTTCCGCAAGTTCATTTACAGATTTACTACCTGCAATAAAACCATTTTTACAATGATCTACCATTTCGGGTATACCACCTGTATTAAAGGCCACCACCGGTGTTCCGCATGCAAGAGATTCCATAATGGTATTTGGCAAATTATCTTGTAATGATGGATTAATATACACATCTGCAGCATTATATATATCGATCATTCTTTGCTCCTCTTTAACAAAGCCCATAAAATGTACGGGGTAAGGAAAAATATTTCTGAGGTGTTCTTCAGCTTTTCCAATTATGATCATCTCAACGTTTTGCACATCCTGATTATTTTCCCTGAACAATTGAATTGCTTTAACAAGATATTCAAACCCCTTTCGCTTATGAGCTAAATTCATTGCAGCAAAAAGCAGATATCGCTTGTTCTTATTTAAGCCTAATTTCTCTTTGGAAGATCCTTTTGGGAAAGGTTTAAATACTTCTGTATCTATCGCATTTGGAATTACTCTGATGTCAAAAGTTCTTAACAAGCTGCTTTTACCCGCTAAATCTGCCAGCCATCTGCTTGGTGTAACTATTGTAAGACTGGAACTATTGTATACTTCTTTTTTTTGATTCCACAACTTATGTGACAGATCATTTTGATTAGCATTCTTCAGAAAAAAACAATTGCCACAGCTTTCAATGTAATTGTTACACGACTCAGAATAATGGCATCCACCTGTAAAGGCCCACATATCATGCAAATGCCACACCACAGGTTTATTTAATTTAAAAATATTGTTTAGTGAATTAATATTTAAAAAGCTATTGTTAATCCAATGCAAATTAATAATATCACTTTCAATAATTAATTTCTCCGTTGAAATATCATGCCCGAACCAGGCCGGAGCAAATGCACTTTCTTCCTGAGGTGATTTAATAAACTTATTAAAGAACAAATATTCCAAAGCAAATTTCAAGAAACTCCATTTCTTTTCGATAAAATTTTTATTTACGCCAACGGCATTTTCATTAGATGATATTTTATCTTCAACAAGTAAATTTGCATTAACCCCATATCCTTTCAAAGCATAAAAAAGTCTTTTACAGGCAATGGCTGCTCCACCTATCGTATCAGAAGAATTAACCAAGGTTACCTTCATGATTTTTTTTCAACCAAAAATATATTGTTATGATATAAGCCCATGTTCCTGGGTGCAATGAAGCTCAATAATTTTCCCAAAATATTAAAAGGAGAAATGAATATTAGGGTGAATAATAAATTCAGATTATTGCTTTTTGTATGGAACAAATTATAAATATACAAGCACCATAACTGAATCAACACCTCAAAAAAATGAGAATCCTTCTCATGTTTGGTAATTGCAAAATTGTGTTTTTCCAGCAGATATTTAAGACCAAAGGATGAATACCTGGCAAAATCATAGGGAATTTCATGTTCGTCCCATACAAAAGGAACAACAAAAAGACATTTGCCTCCGGGCTTTAATATTCTGTTTATTTCCTTCAAAGAATATTCCAGGTCAAAAACATGTTCAAAAACCTGAGAACTAAAACAGCTATCAAATGAAGCATCTGGGAATGGAATATCCCTGCCATCATAAAATACATCTATAGATTCCTGTGTGTGCGGATGTCCACTTTGCTCAACATCAAGACCAATGTATTTTTTAACAGTAAATAGATCCTTGTAAGCTTTACTACCACAACCAAAATCAAGCAGCTCCCCTGCCAGGTAACCGGCATTACGTTTAATCCCTTTGTAAATACTAAGCCTAACAAAGTAAAAAGGATTAATAAATAACCCAAGTAAAGATGGCTTAAACTGCTCTTTCTTATAAATACTAACTAACTTTTTCATTGACAAGAATAAATGAAAATTCCTCTCCTGTTGGGGATACATCAAAAACCTTGTATCCCTGTAAATTTAATTTTTTAATCGCATCTTTTGATTTTTTAACAGTAACGGATTCAAAACGATGATGAAATTCAATCAGGATCTGGGAAATATTAATTTTAGAATTAATAATATCATCAATCACATCATATTCAGAGCCTTCAATATCCATCTTCAGTAAATCAATTTGTTGATGGCCCAACTTTTCCATTATTGTTTTTAATTTATACACGTCTACTTCAAAATTATTATTGGTGCTTGCAAATGCCTGTACAATAGAGTGTGAAACGTGATCGGGATTTGAAGGAGGATTAAACAACGCCTTTCCATCATAATTTGCTAAACCGTATTCATGTAAAACAAATTGCGAAGGGACATTTTGTTTTTTCACCCATTCAATTGACTTAGGAGTTGGATCAAACGCATGAACAGTTAAGTTGAATTTTTGAATGAGCGAAAGATCAAAGGAAACATCAGTGCCAACACCAAAAGAATAAACAATACTTTTACTATTAAGTTTATCGGGAGCAACAACCCAATTAGCTCCGATATTTCCCAAATTTAATTTTGGACAGGAATGTTGAGGATAGAAAAAAAAATCCTTTTTTCGTATTACTTTAAAAATTCTCGATATGATATGTAACATAACTAAAAATTCAAGGGACCACTCCTATTTATTTATTGGAGTCATATACAAAGTTAAAAGCATCCAGGTAACGCGAAATAACAATTTGAGAATTAACCTGCTCTTCAATAATTTTTCGGGAATTTTCTCCAAATTGTTTCACGAGATTCGTGTCTGACAATAATATATCTATTTTAGATGCAAGATCGCGCACATCCCCATTCTTAAAATAAAAACCATTATAATTATTAACAACTAATTTTTTTTCGGTTCCATCGCATACTGAACAAATTATCGGTTTGCCAAAACACATAGCCTCATTAACAGAAAGCCCTCCCATTCCGGCTAGTACATATATTGATGAGGCTTTTAAATATTTTCCCAGAATTTCATTATCATATATTCCTTCCGTAAATACCACATTTGATTCAACATGATAATTAGCAGCCATTTCTTTTAAGTTGTTTTTTTCAGGCCCGGACCCAATTACTAATAATTCAATAGATGGGAATTTACTAATTAAAGAGGAAATAGCCTCAATTAATAAATCGACTCGTTTCCACTTAACAAGTCTGCCAACATGAACAATCCTATATTTGTTTTCACTCAATACAGCCCCCATTAATTTAATTTTCTCTTCAATTTTTAGCAAAGCATCTGTATCCGGAGAGTTATATGTAACAAATATTTTTTTTTTGTCTACTCCATAACTTCCAATTATCTCCACACCCTCTTCCGTATAACAAACATGAGCTGCCATCAGACTATAAAAATATTTTCTTGTGTAAGTCAAAAATAAACCTTTTAAATAGGTGTATTTATATGGAACCATATCTTCATCATAGCCAATAGTCTCCATATAATACGCCTTCGCCTGATCAAACTTTGGGACAAGAAAAGGGATTTCTTTATTTATGAGTTTAACTCCTAATTGTCTGCAGGTTAATAAAAGGAATGGATAAAAAGCAAACGAAAGTATATACGGCCAACCAGCAACAATAATATCGGGATTTTCTTTTTTCAAAACGGATTTAAATTTTTTTAAAAAAAACTTTCCGTAATATGTTTTGTGTTCTTCGAGTTGAATTACCTTAAAATTAATTCCTTCCAGAGTTTGATAAACATTTTTTCCCAATGTTTTGTCTCCATGGCCAGGTATTACAACAACAACCTCAATATTTTCAAAATTGTTTAATTGATTTAGCAGATAATTATGATAATGCGGTACTCCACCAAAAATAAACATCACTTTCATTGAGTCAACATTGTTAATTTAAACTTTCCGGATACTCCGAATAACGTAATACTTAAAGTTCTCGTCCTATAATATCAACAATTCTTTCGGTAGCTTTTCCATCCCATAAAACAGGTATTTTTCCTTTCTTCTTATTCAGGTTTTCTGATATACTTTTAATGATTGTATCTACATCGTCTGATGGAATTAATACGTTTGTCCCTTCAACAATTGTAACCGGTCTTTCGGTATTGGGACGAATTGTAAAGCAAGGTATTTTTCTAAATGTTGTTTCTTCCTGAATTCCACCGCTGTCTGTAATTACAAAAGCACAATTAGCAACGAGATGTTGAAAGGAAAAATAATCTTTGGGTTCAGATAAAACTATACTTTTATTTGTATTAAGTTGTTCAAACAGATCAAATTCTTTTAGCCTTTTTAAAGTTCGGGGATGTACCGGAAAAACCACTTTAAAGTCTTTCGAAAAATAATTCAAAAGTGCGACTATTCTATCAAGCCCTTCCATCGAATCAACATTAGAAGGCCTATGCATTGTTGCAACTACGTAATCATATCCTACTAAATTTAAATCATTTAAAATGCCGGATGTTTTAATTTCTGAATCAAACGCAACCAGAGTGTCAATCATTGTGTTACCCACCATAAAAATATTTTTTGCAGGTCTATTTTCCTTAATCAGATTATCATACCCACTCTGTTCCGTCACAAAATAAACATTACTTAATTCGTCAGTTATAATTCGATTAATTTCTTCCGGCATAGAACGATCAAAACTACGTAATCCAGATTCTAGGTGCATAAGACCGATATTAAGCTTATTGGCTGTTAAAGCTGCTGCAAGGGTTGAATTTACATCTCCAACAGCCATTATATAATCAGGAGCATATTCTTTGCACACGTTCTCTAAACCAATTAAAATCTGTGCAATCTGATTATTTGCGGAAGACTTAGATATATTTAAGAAAAAATCAGGCTCAACTCTTAGTTGCTTGAAAAATAAAGTTGACATCTCTTCGTTATAATGCTGACCTGTATGAACAATTTTAAACTCCAGGTTAGGATAACGAAGTTGATTTTTTTTAAACTGGGTAACCTTTATTATGTTTGGCCGGGTACCAACAACTATTAATATTTTTCTTTTTTTCATTATCAAGCCCTGTTACAACAAATTATACAGCTAAAATGCTAAAGATAATACCTTTATAAGTATTTTTAGCAATATATGGGAATTATAAAAAAACAAGGAATCCAGTCAACAATAATTATTTATTTAGGCTTTTTTCTTGGGGCATTAAATCTTCTGTTTTTTTTTCCAAAATATTTAAGTCCTGAACAAATTGGTTTAACCCGAATCTTATTAGACTTCTCTACTATTTTCGTTCAACTTTCAATATTTGGTTTGCCTGCAACAATGCTAAAATTTTATCCTTACTATGCTGATTATCTTCAAAAAAAAGAAAACGACGTCTTATTTCTATCGATACTTATTTCGTTAATTGGATTTATTTTTGTTTCCTTCTTCCTTTACCGTTTTAGGGATTCTATTACTGAAATTTATATTGAAAAATCTAAACTCTTTATAAGCTATTTCTATTTAGTATATCCATTTTCATTCTTTGTTCTTATATACACAATCATAGAAACGTACGCTCGGAACAATTTAAAGAGTGTTGTTGGTAATCTTGTACGTGAAGTAGGACTAAGGTTATACTCAACTATTTTAATTTTACTATTGGCTTTACACCTTATCAATTTTAATCTTTTCATTAAGTTATATTCAATTTTCTATTTGTGGGGGGTAATTGCTATAGTTGCCTTTTTGATTTGGAGGAAGAGAATGCACTTAAATTTTGTTGTGAGTAAAGTAACAAAAAGACTTTATAAAAAAATCTTGAATTATGGCGGATTTATTTATAGTGCAGGTTTTTTATTCATTTTAAGCGGCAGTATAGATTCTTTACTTATTTCAGGCATAAGAGGATTATCAGATGGGGCTATATTTACCATAACCAGTTATTTTTCAACACTTATACAAGCTCCTCAACGGGGAATTAGTGGGATAGTTATGCCAGTTTTGGCTAAAGCCTGGAAGGATAAAGATGTCAAACAAATAGAAAGCATTTATCAGAAAACTGCTATCAACCAAATGGCAAGTGCCTTATTTCTATTTTTATTGATTTGGATAAATATTGACTCTGTATTTAAATTGATGCCAAACGGACACATTTATGAGACAGGTAAGTATGTTGTGTTATTTATGTGCCTTACTAAAATTATAGACATGAGCACAGGAGCCAATTCCGAAATATTATCAACATCCAATTTTTGGAAGTTCAATTTTTTAACCCACGTAATTTTAGTGGCCATATCTATACCAATAAATTATTTATTTATTAAACAATTCGGCATTATTGGCGCTGCATATTCTAACTTGCTTGCATTCTCTTTATATAATTTTGTACGGTTTATTTTTCTTTGGTATAAATTCAGACTACAACCATTTTCTTACAAAACACTTGTTTGTATACTTATTGGAATTATTACTTATTTTGTCGCAATATTAATACCCTCAATTCAAAATGTGTATTTTAATATAATTATAAAAAGCGTGTGCATATGTATCGTTTACGGCTTCCTTACTTACTCATTAAATGTGTCAAAAGATATTACGGATATTATAAAAAAGCACTTGAATTTTAAATTAATACGTTGAAGCATGTATAGTATTTTGAAAAAATATTTGTCGGATGACCTGAAAAATTCATTGTGGCACACAGTAACTAAAATTATTAAAAAAAAATTAGCTGATGTTGAGAGCCGAATACCAAAATATTCATTAGAACAAAAACACATAGCCAATTTAAAATGTATTACTAACAGGATACAGCTTTTAACATTAATGCCCAAAAATGGAGTTGCAGCTGAAATTGGAGTTAACAAAGGTGATTTTACTAAATTAATTTTAGAGACCTCTCAACCTAAAAAGCTTCACCTTATTGACATATGGAATACTAAAAGATATCATGAAGGTTTAAAATTGGATATTCAAAATCGATTTAGGAGTAATATTGAAAAAGGTAATGTGGTCATTAATCATGGATTATCATTGGATGTAGTGAATGATTTTGAGAATGATTATTTTGATTGGATTTACATTGATACCGTACATTCATATGAAACTACAATTGCTGAATTAAATATTTACAGCAATAAAGTAAAATCTAATGGCATAATAGCCGGGCATGATTTTACAATGGGAAATTGGGTTAATTTAATACGGTATGGTGTTATCGAGGCTGTTTATGAATTTTGCAACAAAAATAATTGGGAAATTGTATATATCACAATGGATCTGGAAGAATATCCATCATTTGCAATAAGGCGAATTTCATAATACCCCCCAATACATTTTTGATTAAGCTGACATCAGAAATTGAATCAACCTAGGTATATTTTTTTTCATCGAAAGCTTTTCTCTAATACTCAAAACATTTTTTTTCATTTTTAAATAGTCAGCACTCAGAATTTTATTTCGAAGATCGTTAAAATCTTTTTTACCAAAAACAATTCCAATATTATATCTTTTTACGATCCATGCCATATATTTCCATTCATCAGAAATTAAAATGGGCATTCCTGCTTCTAAAAAATTGAAAAGTTTTAGAGCTGTAGCACGCTCTATTTTATAATCGGAAAGCGTAGAGTTTTCAGTTTTAAATTGAGGCAAAGCACCGAAGTGATATTTTGACAATTCTCTAGGCAAATTCGCCTGTGAGACTGTAGAATGGATATGAAAATATTTGAATTTAGACTCCATATCAATATAATCTGCATAATCAAGCCTTTTCGCAAACGGACTAGGATATATATGAAAGTGAATTTTTTGCGCCTCCATTGCCTCAATAAAGGAAGTAAAATCCGTCATTCCATCACTAATTTGATTTAGTGCCTTTCCTTTTAAAAAACCTGCATAAACTATTGTGATTTCATCACTGTTTTTGTCTAAGCTAATATCATTGTTGATAAAAAGGGTATTATCACAATAATCAGAGAAAAAAATATTTTTTTTCTTTTTAAGACCATAAATAAAATACGCAGCATTGTTTTCAAGGCTTCTTGCCACTGTTGCATCCGCCAACTGAAAACATTTTTTTTCCTGGTCAACATATATCTGCTGAGACTTGGAAACAGCTTGTTTACCAAAATAAATAATACTGCAGTCGTAAGGATCAAAAATTTTAAATGAAGATGATGATTCAATAGCAATTGCGGCATGTTTGGGGTTAGACGAAAATGCATATAAAATATCAATATACTTAGCTCCAAGTATAATTCTTTTTAAATGAGTCCTATTCCTGAATAATACCAAATGATCATAATTCTCAGGAAATAAATCTTTTCTTTGAGAACTATCCTGGCATACTACAATAATTTCAAAATTTGAATACATCTTTAACCATTGAATGATTTTAATCATTCTGTGGGTTAATTGCTGACCGGCAAAAACTATTCTTTTATTTGGTATTGATGTTTTATAATTCAGAGGTGAACCATAAAATTTAATATTTAAGAATAATTGATCGAACAATTCATACTTCTTTTCTTTAAAAGCTCTGACCAGATTTTTCAATCTTAAATTCATCGGAAAATTAACTAGAATTTAGCAACCATTACAACTGTTTCTCTTAAAGCCGGAAATCTTCTCAACAGGAATCGTGTGATTAGACTCGTTGATTTAGGATAATAATTGTTACACATTTGAAAATAACTTATTGTATAACCAGATATGGTTAATACTTTAGCTAATGTATATGGACTAAACCAATATCTATGATCGCTATTATTAGCTTCAATATTTTTTAATGAATCTCTAAAATTATTCAACCGTAATGCCGAAGGAACTGTAATTATTATTTCATTGACATAACCCTTATATTTATTTTTTATTGCTTCCAGAAATAACACCGGATTATCGATATGTTCAAGAGTTTCTCCTAATAATATGAAATCCCATTTTGTATTCATAACCCTTGAAGGAACTTCATCATTTATGACATCCAAACATAATGAATCAGGATATCCAAGTTTGGCAATATAATCTATTCCCTCTTGGTTTATATCCACACCAAGACATTCTGAGGCTTTTTCACAAAGCCGCTTATGAAGCCAAGTGTTATTTTTTATTTTTTCGGAGATAACAGGTAAATGATCTACACAACCGAAATGAATTACCTTTTTCCCTTTTACCAAGGTTTCAAGATACTCCTGGCGATACTCGATTTGTTTTTCATTCTTGCCAATTTTAATCCTGAAACCGCTTGAGAATATTTTACCCGAAAGTAGACCATCTATACTTTTATCAAAATTCATATTTGTACTTTTAAATTAAAACCATACAACACAAAAATCTATACCATATCTTAAACTGATGTTATAGATTTTGCAAATTCAATTAGAGATTTTTTATCTACAGCTTTCTCATTACACAACCATGTGGTGGATAAGCTGGCAGCTAAAGAAGGTATCGCAAGACTTTTAATGTTTTTATTAATGGCAGACAGCATACAAGCGAAAGCAAAATAGGTGTCTCCTGCTCCTATCGTATCAACAATCTCACTTGGGTAAGCTTTATTTTTAACTATCCTCTTTCCATCAGTATAAACCGAGCCCTTGCCTCCAAGGGTAACAAAAAGATTTTCAGTATTCATTTCATAACTGAAAAGCTCCTTTATTTCCTTCTCCGAATCATGAAGCATTTTGTTCATCTGTAAACTTGCTTCTCTAAGATCCAAACAAACACTTTTCTTTTCATACTTTTTCCATTTAGACATTCTGTTAAATCCAAAATTATTGGAATTGGTCTGACACATTAAATGAAATCCGTTTTCAATAATTATATTATCGCAAAATCCATGGCCAAAATCAGCTACAATTACAGCATCATATTTAGTGCTATCAATTTTAAGAGGCTTAAATTTTTCAACATCAAATTTATTGATTTCAACATATTTTTTTTTGTCGAAATGATCAATATATCTGGTCTTAACAATCTCATTATTGGTATTGGTAAACAAATCAACCTTTTTTACAAAATTCTTCAGATGAGCCGCAATTGCCGCAGTGCCTCCCTGCTGTATATTTTTCTTATCATCCTTTAACTTAAGTACAGGGCAAGCCGATTTCATAGAATGTCCTTCGTAGGCTACTTCCACAAACTCATCAACAATCGTCTCGCCAATTAAAGCAATCTTTAACCCGGATGTTTTCTGAATAAATTGTTTTACATCTTCTAATAATACTTGTTTTGGCATAACGCTGTTCTAAGAAGGTATCGTGAATTCAGTTTTATATTTCTTATATAACATCCATCCAAATATTAAAACTAATAATAAAAATACAGATGAGCCAACCGTGGAAATTTTACTGCCCAAAGTAACAGCCTTTGATTCAAACTTAAATTCAATTTTATGGTTCCCTTTAGGGATCTTCATCGCTCTTAAAACATAATTAACTCTGAAATGAGGAGTAAGCACTCCATCGATGTAAGCATTCCAACCCTTTTCATAATACACTTCCGAGAAAACAGCAAGTTTGTCGGAAGAACTAATTGATTCGTAAATAAGCTCATCTGGCTTATAGTCCGTCAATTTAATTTGATCTGCCGCCAACTGAGAAGAATCGGCTGAAAAGGTTAAGCCTGATACAAACTGAGAAAATCTTTTATCAACGATTGCAACTTTCGATGGATTAAAACCAGTCAATGCATTTATCTCGGAATCTGCATTCTCAACAATCTTGTATGAATTAACAAACCAGGCATTCCCAAGCGCTTCGGGGTTATAATTTGCTTTGGGGACTTTATCTTCACGGGATGTTATATAATACTTTGTATTCAACATATTTATAACACTTGTATTTCCCTGACTTAACTGGCGATCATACAGATCCTGGTATCTTCTGATTTTTGCCGCATGATAACCGCCAACTGATTTATGAAAATAGGAAGTGCTGGCATCGTTAAATGGGCTCACTGTTAAATTATATACTCTGTAATGAGGATCCTTATCCTTTAATATTTCTAAGTCTGCAGGAGTCGGGACATATGCTTCCACCACATTTTTTTTAGGAACAAAAATGGAATCATTAAGGTATCTCTTTCCAACAGGAACCAGGTCAAAAAAAGTAAAAATGGTAAGCCCGGCATATAAATACAGCTTAGTAATCTTACCTCGTAAAAAAACAAAAGCAGCACCATATCCAAGTCCGATAAAAATCAGGCTCCTTATAGCATCTGCACGAAACATCCCTTTTCTATCCGCTCGTAATGCTTCAATTAACCAATCAGGAAACCCTGATGCCTTTAGCTGAGCATCCCCACTCGCTTTAAAATCAAAAAACATTTGCGGCATGAGGGCAAAGATCAACGTTATACCGCCAAGTATGAGCACAGATTTATTAAGCGCTTTTAAATTATTCTGTATATTATTTTTCTCTTCAATTATTTTTTTTAGTGCTAAAAAGCCTAAAAACGGGATGGTGAACCCGGCAATGACTAATGCCATTTCAACAGTCCGAAATTTATTATAATACGGGAAATAATAGAACATCAAATCATTAAAAAGGGAAAAGTTTTTACCCCATGCGAGGAAAAGTGAAAGGATGGTGGCGGAGACTATCCACCACTTAACCGGGCCTTTAATTATAAATAATCCCAAAATAAAAAAGAAACATGCAATGGCTCCAACGTAAACGGGACCGGAAGTAAAGGGTCTATCGCCCCAATAGGCAGGCATATTTTTAACAATATCCTTTGCATTGGGAATTCCGTTATCCTTTAAAATTTTATATGTGTTGGATTTTTCTCCAAGATCTTCGTTGCTACTACCGCCAACAAAGTTGGGTATCAACAATGTTCCCGTTTCTTTTATTCCGTAACTCCAGCTAAACGCATAATCCCTGTCAAGACCGGTAGATTTTTTTATCTCACTGGGATTGCTGATCTCTGCAGGCCCGCGAATGGAGTATTGTGCGTATTCGTTCGTTGACCACAACGCACCTAAATTGGGAAGTACCCCAATTATAAAGGCTGTGATAACGAGGGATATTTTGATTGCCAGATTTTTATAATCCTTACTTTTTATTGATACAATTGAATAACAAACAACCATTAAAGCAATAATCAACCCCAAATAGAAAGTTATTTGAGGGTGGCTGGCAGATATTTCCAATCCAATAGCCAATGCGGCGATAAGCAATCCCTTAAAATAATTCGAATTAAATATGAATATTATTCCGGATATGGCTACCGGTATAAATGCAATTGCATAAGCCTTAGTAACGTGGCCAACAGCAATAATAATTAAATTATAACTGCCAAACGTTATCGTAATTGCACCAAGTACACTAAGCCAGGGATCAAATTTAAGTGCGACTAGGAGGAAATACGCCCACAGCAAATAAGAAAATAAAATGGCAATAGTAAGATCGGCTAATTTGAAGCGAAAAACATAGGTAAGAAAATGAAAAATATTATTGCTTGCATCACCCATTATTAAATAGGCTGGCATACCAGAAAACATTGAATTTGTCCATTGCGCTATTTTTCCCGTTTTGTCCTTGTAATCATGCAACTCTCTCGCCATCCCTTTGGTATGAGTGATATCCATTTGCTTTAAATCCTTCCCTTTGAGTACAGGAAAGAAAAAAACGAAAACTGACAGGAGAAGGAATACACCTATTGCTATAAGGTGCGGATACAAACTTTTAAATTGATTCTTCATTAATATGAATTATTGAATATAGAAATGGTTATTTGTCTTTTATTTCTTCGAAGTCGACATATTCACCCACTTCATTTTTATTTTTTTTGCTTGCACCCAAATTAGGATTATCAAGAGTCACCTCCCCCTCCTTCTTTTTAGGTTCTGAATAATTATTATTTTGAGTGTTAAATGTAAAGCTGCCCTTCGATCTGCTAAAGCTTCCAAAAATTCTCCACAACACCCAAATTACCAATAAGGTAAAAAACACATCTCTCATTATTACTATAGTATTTAGTCTTTAGCAAATAAATATTTAGAATATCTCTTGTAAAGATAGGTAATTGAACGAAAATCAAAGAATCTAAACTCTCGAAATTTCTTTGCGATTATTTGCTCAAGTATAAATTACGTTCTGAGTAAATAGTGTGAAAATATTCGTCGGTAAGGTCATCAATAAAATGAATTGCTTCACCCGTCGATTTCATTTCAGGACCTAACTCCTTGTTAATCTCAGGGAATTTTTCGTAAGAGAATACGGGGATCTTTATTGCATAACCTTTTTTACGCGGATTAAATTTAAAATCCTTTACTTTTTTCTCACCCAACATAAGCTTGGTTGCATAATTTACATATGGCTCATCGTATGCCTTCGCAATGAATGGAACGGTACGTGATGCACGCGGGTTCGCTTCGATAATGTATACTACCTCATCCTTTATTGCGAACTGAATATTTAACAATCCAACAGTATTAAGGGCGAGTGCAATTGTTTTAGTATGCTGCTCAATTTGTTTTATCACATTATCACTAAGATCGAATGGAGGAAGCACCGCATAAGAATCGCCGGAATGTATTCCCGCAGGTTCAATGTGTTCCATAATACCAATGATGTAAACATCTTTCCCATCGCTAATCGCATCTGCTTCAGCTTCAATTGCTCCTTCAAGAAAGTGATCCAACAATACTTTATTTCCTGGAATATCTTTAAGCATATTTACAACATGCTGCTCCAGTTCCTGTTCATTGATAACGATCTTCATACCCTGCCCACCGAGAACGTACGAAGGCCTTACCAATAAAGGAAAGCCAAGTTTTCTTGAAAGTTCAACAGCTTGATCTGCATCTTCAATAACACCAAACTTTGGGTACGGAATATTATGTTGTTTTAATAATGTCGAAAAACTTCCTCTATCCTCAGCAAGGTCGAGTGATTTGTAATCTGTACCAATGATCTTAATGCCATACCGGTCTAATTTCTCAGCCAGCTTTAATGCTGTTTGTCCGCCTAATTGTACAATAACTCCAACAGGTTTTTCATTGAGAATAATATCATAGATATGTTCCCAGAAAACCGGTTCGAAATAAAGTTTATCTGCAACATTAAAATCAGTTGAGACAGTTTCCGGATTACAATTGATCATGATGGCTTCGTAACCACATTCTTTCGCTGCCAATACACCATGCACACAACTATAATCAAACTCGATGCCCTGCCCTATCCTATTTGGACCAGAACCAAGAACAATTATTTTTTTCTTATCTGATGCTATTGACTCATTCTCATCCTCAAAAGTGGAATAATAGTATGGAGTTTGAGCTTCAAATTCCGCAGCACAAGTATCAACTAATTTGTAAACACGTTTGATGCCCATTTCATTACGCTTAGCAAACACTTCACTCTCCAGGCAATTTAATAAATGTGCAATCTGCCTGTCGGCATACCCCTTTTGTTTTGCTTCGTAAAACAAATCCCTAGGAAGTGTTTTAAGATCATATTTTTCGATCTCCTTTTCAATCACCAATAATTCTTCTATCTGGCTTAAGAACCATGGATCTATCCTTGTTAATTTTTGGATTGTTTTTAAAGGAATTCCTAATTTGATAGCATCATAAATATGAAACAGTCTGTTCCAGCTTGGTCGCTCAAGGCTCTTCAATAGTTCAGCCTGATCCTTTACTTCTTTTCCATCTGCACCTAAACCATTACGTTTTATTTCCAACGACTGACATGCTTTTTGTAAAGCCTCCTGGAAACTGCGTCCAATGGCCATTACCTCACCAACCGATTTCATTTGAAAACCCAATTCGCGTTTTGCTCCTTTGAACTTATCGAAATTCCAGCGTGGAATTTTTACAATAACATAATCCAACGTTGGTTCAAAAAATGCCGAAGTACTTTGTGTAATTTGATTTAATAATTCATCCAAATTGTATCCAATCGCCAGCTTTGAAGCTATTTTAGCAATAGGATATCCAGTAGCCTTACTCGCAAGCGCAGAAGAACGGGACACGCGAGGATTAATTTCTATCGCAATAATATCTTCTTTTTCATCAGGGCTAACTGCAAACTGAACGTTACATCCTCCCGCAAAATTACCAATAGAGCGCATCATTTTTATTGCCAGGGTACGCATGCGCTGAAAAGTAGTATCAGAAAGAGTCATTGCAGGTGCGACAGTAATAGAATCACCTGTGTGCACACCCATCGGATCAAAATTTTCTATAGAACAAATGATCGCAACATTATCATTGCTATCTCTTAATAATTCCAATTCAAATTCTTTCCAACCCAATACTGCTTTATCTATTAACACTTCGTGAATAGGAGATGTATGTAAACCACGATTTAATGCAGCATCAAATTCTGACTTTTCGTATACCACTGCCCCCCCGCTGCCACCAAGCGTAAATGAAGGACGTATTACCAATGGAAATCCAAACTTCTGAGCAATTTCTTTTCCTTCTAAAAATGATTTAGCAATATGTGAAGGCGCCATCGCAACACCAATCTCTTCCATTCTTGCCCTGAAAAGATCCCGGTCTTCAGTAACTTCAATCGCATCTATATCAACTCCGATCATTCGCACACCGTACTTTTTCCAAATACCCATCTCATCGCATTTCATTGCGAGGTTAAGCGCAGTTTGCCCACCCATTGTAGGAAGCACAGCATCAATTTTTCTTTCCTCTAATATTTTTATGATCGATTGTGTAGTTAAAGGCAACAAATAAATATTATCAGCAGTAACCTTATCAGTCATGATCGTTGCAGGATTCGAATTGATCAACGAAACTTCTATCCCCTCCTGTTTTAATGAACGTGCTGCTTGTGAACCGGAATAATCGAACTCGCATGCTTGTCCAATGATGATTGGTCCGCTTCCTATGATAAGTACCGATTTTATGGAGTTGTCTTTTGGCATAATTGAAATACGTTAAGGACTTTAAATATTGAAGGCGAAATTATTGTTTTGTATTGTTGTAAGGCTGTTTTTACAAGGCTGAATTATGAACATAATATCAAAAAAAAACCTCCCAATTAAGAGAGGCTTTTTTATATCTGATATTGTAATCAATTTCTATTTGTGAGTTTTTTCGTCAGAAACGGTTAATTTTTTTCTACCTCTTTTTCTGCGTGCAGCCAATACTCTTCTGCCATTAGCAGTTTCCATTCTTGTTCTAAAGCCATGTTTATTGCTTCTTTTCCTTTTAGAAGGCTGATATGTACGTTTTTGTGCCATTTCCTTGTGTTTTTAATCGGACGGCAAAGATAAGAAGCTTTTTCTATTAACAAAAATTTTTAGGCAGGAATCCGGCTATTTGTCAAATTTGACCATTACAGCCTCCGGAAGTCCATGATATTTAAAGGGTATAGCGCCTTCTGCCCTTTTAAACCCGAATTTGCGATAATAGCGTTCTAGAGGAAGTATGCAAGAGCCAAAACCCATATCAAAGCCCTGTTGGTCCTTACAATAATGAATAAAAGCCTGAAAAAGTCCAGTAAGCAATTCTCCCCTGCTTGTTCTATACTTTCTATCAATGGCCAATTTTCCAACTTCTCCAATTTTTTTGCCTTTGTGGTTAATGATAAAATCTTTGCTCCAGCCCTTATCACTGCAATAAGTCTGAAAAGGGAAATTATCCTGCGTCGTGTTTAGGCTGATTTTTTCACCTGATAATATCTTTTGGATCCAATGTGCGAAATGAGTTTCCGCATCAGTTACCATCCTAAGGTAAGCAACAGGTTTTTTAGCGATGAAACAACCGAAGTGCAGCGCCTTCAGGTCAAAAAAATTTATATCATGAACAGATCCTGAGGAAATCATTTTACATAATGAAGCGTCTTCAGAATAAACTTTATAACGCAAACGCAGAAGCGATTCGAGTTCGTTCACATTTTTAGGTTCACGAAATTCCATAAACAAAAATACAGAATAACTAAATCTTTTAGACATTAGATCGGTAAGAAGGCATTTTAGAGAGCCTAAAAATTCACAATATCGTTTAGTACCTTTATATGCTTTATGTTACACAGATATTTTATCAGGCTTGCGTACTTAGGAACAAAATATAACGGTTGGCAAATGCAGGCCAATACGCCTCACACAATACAACAAATACTTAACGAAAAATTATCACAACTCCTCAGCGAAAAAATTTATGTTGTAGGTTGTGGACGAACCGATACTGGCGTTCACGCAAAAGATTATTATGCACATTTTGATTCGGTAAAAAATGACCTGCATACTGATCCGCGCATCTGGCTGTTCAGAATGAATCATATATTACCAAAGGACATTTCCATTAGGCAGATCATTCCTGTTAAGAGTGATACAAGTGCGCGTTTCAATGCTTATTCAAGAACTTATAAATATTACGTTTCACGTACTCCTGATCCTTTCTGTAACGACCGTGCCGTGTATATATCTGCACCCCTTGATATTGATCTTATGAACGAAGGAGCCAAACTACTTATGAGTTACATTGATTTTTCGAGTTTCAAAAAAGCAAATACCAATGTAAAAACAAATGATTGTATTGTTACAGAAGCCCAATGGTCAAACGAGGAGAACCTGCTGGTATTCACCATTTCCGCCAATCGTTTTTTACGCAATATGGTGCGCGCTATTGTGGGAACATTGTTAAACCTGGGAGAAGGAAAGATTACTCTCGATGATCTGAAAAAAATAATTGAAAATAAAAATCGTTCATACGCAAGCTACTCCGTCCCTGCAAAAGGATTGTTCCTGGTAAATATTAAATATCACGATGAAATATTTATAACGTGATGGTCGAAAAGAAAAAATCAGTTACGGGAGATGCAGTACATTTTGGCCTGCTAAAAAAAGTTTTCACGTACACCACAGTTTATAAAAAATATTTTTATATCGCCGCTGCCTGTGCAATAGTACTGGCATTTTTATCTATTGTCAGACCTTTACTTATACAATATGCTATAGATAAATATGTAATGGCCGCCAATGAAAAAATGTTATTGATCCTGGTACTTTTTATGACCGGAGTATTATTGATCGAAGTTATACTCCAGTTCTTTGAATCATATGTTTCTAGTATGTTAGGTCAGTTTGCGATCAAAGATCTGCGTGTTTCGTTGTATAAGAGAGTTGTTAACCTTCGCTTAAAATTTTATGATAACACTCCAATTGGTGTGTTGGTAACCCGCATTGTTTCGGATATGGAAACTATTGCAGATATTTTTTCGCAGGGATTTTTCACCATTATTGGCGACATACTTAAATTAAGTACCATAGTTGTTTTAATGTTTGTAATGAATGTTAAACTGGCGCTGGCCAGCCTGGCAACCATCCCTTTGTTATTGGTATTCACCTATTTTTTTAAGAATGCAGTTAAGGCAGCTTTCCATGATGTGCGCACACAGATAGCAAAACTTAATGCCTTTGTTCAGGAACATATTACAGGAATGAATATTGTGCAGGTATTCGGACGCGAGAAGGTAGAGCTTGAAAAATTTAAAGAAATAAACTCCAAACATCGCGACGCTAACATTCGTTCCGTATGGCACTATTCGTTGTTTTTTCCGGCGGTGGAGATCCTCTCCTCTATTTCAATTGCATTACTTATATGGATCGCAGGAAAAGAAGTGTTGAAAGGCCAAGCCACACTGGGACAGATCAGCGCATTTATATTTTTTATCAATATGGTGTTTCGCCCTATCCGCCAGCTTGCTGATAATTTTAATACACTGCAAATGGGAATGGTAGGATCGGAAAGGGTATTTAACCTATTGGAAACAACAGAAGACATAATAGACAACGGAATATTGAAAGCCGATGACATAAAAGGAAAAGTAGAATTTAAAAATGTATGGTTCGCATACAACAATGAAGACTGGGTTCTAAAGAATATTTCATTCCATGTGCAGTCCGGGCAAACAGTAGCATTGGTGGGTGCTACAGGCGCAGGAAAATCATCCATAGTTAATCTCGTAAATAGATTTTATGAATATAATAAAGGCGAAATTTTAGTTGACGATATAAATGTGAGAGATTACAACCTTCATTCCCTAAGAACACATACAGGATTAGTGTTGCAGGATGTTTTTTTATTTTCCGACACCATAGCAAATAATATTTCATTGAATGATCCAAAAATAACAAGAGCGCAGATCATTGAAGCATCGAAAGCTGTTGGTGCGCATGAGTTCATTATGCGGTTACCGGACAATTATGATTACAATGTAATGGAACGGGGAGCAATGTTATCAGTGGGACAACGACAACTTATTGCGTTTATCAGGGCTTATGTTTTTAACCCGGCCATATTAATATTGGATGAAGCAACATCATCTATTGATACAGAATCAGAAATACTTATACAAAAAGCAATTGACAAGCTAACTGTAAACAGAACATCCATTATTGTTGCACACCGCTTAGCCACCATACAAAAAGCGGATATAATTTTAGTTTTTGAGAAGGGAGAAATTGTAGAGCGAGGCTCGCACCAGCAACTGCTGGAACAAAACGGATATTACAAACGCTTGTTCGATCTACAATTTAAAGAGCAGAATAAACAGGTTGCCTAATTGCTTACAAGTATTTCTCTTTCACAACATTTATATGGTGTATTGTATGCCCCATCATTATATATCCTAAAGCCCTTACAGTAATTGGGTGAGGGCCGGCATTTGCTTTAAACCGGCTTTGCTCCTCTGTAATATTTTCAAAAAGTATTTCAGCGCTTCTGCGAACGACTTTAAATTCCTCAAGCAAACTTTCCATATTTCTTTTAGCAACATCTGCATTAAGAGCATAAAGGTCTTCATCAAATAATTGGAGCTCTGTTTTATTATCGCCACGGGCCGCTACCAAAGCTCTGTATGAGAAAACACGTTCTGCATCAATGATATGCATCAACACCTGTTTAATTGTCCATTTATCCAGAGCATAAGCATGATTGTGTTTTTCATGAGGTATGTTTTCGAAAAAATTTATTGCCATCAAAGTCGCTTGTTTAAACATAGGATAGAAACCTTCCTCTCCAGTATGATCAATATATTTTTGAAAGAATGGGTTATACTCATCAGGATTGGGTTTTTGCATGACGTGAAATTAATTTGTTAAAAAATCACTCTCCAACACTTTTATTTCTCAACAATTGAAGCGTCTTATCAAGTGCATTTTCGGAATTTGAATTTATATCCGGCGTAACTCCCTTTTGTTCCCAACCTGTATTGGTAAGAGGATCAGCTATTGTACCTACCGGAATTGTAATAACAAATTTATTATTTACAGAATAAGGTCCGGCTATATTTCCTGCACCTGCAGTTGTTTCACCTATTACAATTGCACGCTTCTTATTTTTAAAAATAAATGTAAATGCCTCAGCAGCGCTATATGTTTTGTTATTACATAAAATGTAAACCGGTCGACTCAGATATTGAAATTCTGGTTCTATCCTTTGTGTTTTGAGATTAACTGTATCACCCGTCCTATATAATATTCTTAAAAGTTCGGTATCCACATTTGGCAGGAAAACACTCGCTAACAATTGAACCATTGATCCGCTCCCGCCTGTATTGTCTCTTAGATCAATGATCAAAGTAAATGTTTTACTTAAAAATCGAATTGCATTTAGTACAGTATCACTGGCACTCTTTCCGTCAGCAAAGTAATCCAACTTCAGGTATCCGATATTGCCATCAAGAAGCTCAACTTTACTTACGCCATAATTTTCTCTTTTTTGGATATCGTTCTGCTCTTTATGAAAATCCATCTGACCGGCCAGCTTATTAGCTAAAGCAGAATCATATTGCAGACTTAAGTGTTTATCCTGAGAATATCTGTACAAATCTTCATTTACCTTTTTTACAAATTTGTTCCAGGAAGTGATGTTAGAATAATTTTTTGATTGAAGAGAATCGGCAATTGCCTTTGCCTTATGGGGGACTGCATATTTTTCTGAGATCAGTTTTTTTATTCCGGCAATAGCCGAATCTTTTTGAGATACGGTAAGTGTTTGAGAAAAAACAGGATGTAAAAAAAGTGCCAGTATAAAGGCAGTAATAAATTTCATGTATGCAATAGCCTTAAAAAAAGTTATCTACACAAAATGCCAACAAGAAATCGTATATAATTAGTATTTGGAACGTCTTCCACCTCTATCCCCACCACGGTCTCCCCCTTTATCTCCACCTCTGCCTCCTCTATCTCCCCCCCTGTCTCTTTCACCTCCGCTGCTACGTTTAAAGCCACCTTCTCTGCGATATCCTCCGCCACCACTTCCACCTCTGCTACCAGCTCCACCACCGTAACTTCTTCCACTACCTCCACCACTACTCTGTCCGTATTTCCTTCCACCACCACCACCTTCGCCGCCTCTGCCTTCGGAACGTTCTATTTTAACCGGACGTCCGTTATATTGATGCAAACCAGAGATAGCCATTAAATTATCTGCATCTGTTTCACTTACTTCAACAAAACTATATGCGTTCTTTATATCTGCGCGTTGGAATTTAACTCCGCCTTGTATGATATCTGAAAAATAACTTTCAAGCGTAGATAAATTTAAACCATCCAACTGACCAAGATTAATAAACAATCTTTTTCCTGAAGAACTGCTTGCTCCTCGTGTACCTGACCCGCTTTCAGCAGAATTAAGATCAGGTGCACTTTTATAATATTCCAAAAAACGATTGAACTCAACAGACACAAATCTCTTGATCAATTCTTCTTTTGAAAGATCGTTCAATAATTTTAAAATATCCTGCATATAAGGCAAAATACCTTCTTCGCGCACCTCAACGTCGTGAACTTTTTTGATAAGACTTATCAATTGTTTCCCGCATATTTCAACACCACCAGGAATTTTTTCTTTTAAAAATCTTCTACCAACAATTCTCTCTAACGCCTTTATCTTACCTATCTCGCGATAGTTGGTTAATATAATTGAGAATCCTGATTTACCCGCCCTCGCTGTCCTACCGCTACGATGCGTATAACTCTCCAACTCGTCAGGAATATTATAATTAATTACGTGAGTAATGTCATTTACGTCAATACCTCTTGCAGCAACGTCAGTAGCTACCAACATTTGCAGTGAACGACTGCGGTAACGTTTCATTACAAAATCACGCTGCGCCTGGGAAAGATCACCATGTAATGCATCCGCATTATAACCGTCCTTAATTAAAAGATCGGCAACTTTTTGTGTTTCAATTTTTGTACGGCAAAAAACAATGGCGAAAATATCGGGATAAAAATCTGCGATACGTTTTAGCGCAGGGTATTTATCACGCTCATGCACCATGTAATAAATATGCTCAATGTTCTCTGCACCCTGATTCTTATTTCCAACCGTAACCTCCAGTGGAGATTCCATGTATTTCTTCGCAATGGAAGCTACTTCTTTTGACATAGTTGCTGAAAACAACCATGTACTTTTTTCTTCCGGAGTATCGGAAAGAATGGTTTTCAGGTCATCCTGAAATCCCATACTCAACATTTCATCTGCCTCATCCAACACCACTTTCGAAACACCTTTTAAACTTATCGCTTTGCGATCGATCATATCCACCATACGTCCAGGTGTACCAACAATAATCTGTGCACCTTCTTTTACTTCACGGATCTGGTTAATGATACTTGCTCCGCCATATATAGCAACAACTCTTAAGCCTTTTGTAAATTTTGAAAATGCCTGGAGATCCTTTGTAATTTGTAAACAAAGTTCTCTTGTAGGGCAAAGTATAAGCGCCTGTGCATTGCGCGAACCAGTATTAATGCCCTGAATTAAAGGGATACCAAAAGCAGCAGTTTTCCCGGTACCTGTTTGTGCAAGTGCAACAAGATCAGTGTCCTTAGAAATTAATACTGGAATTGCTTGTTTTTGTATGGGCGTAGGCTCAACAAAACCAAGCTCAGTTAAAGCCTTTACTATTTCCGCATTTATACCCAACCCTTCAAAACTGTTCATCGGTCATTTTTTAGTGAGGTGCAAAGATAGTCAATTAGTTGATTAGTTGTTAGTTATTGGATTGGACCCGAGTTTGAAGCCCTGAAGTTTAAAAATACAGTGGATGAAAATTTATTTTGCTGCCCGTAATAGATAAGGCGGGTGCTGGTATTTTAATGAATCCAAAAGTTTTAGTGATGGTTTTGAACCAACGCATATTGGTTTTTATTTTTGAAAGATCTGCATCCAAAGCGAAATAATATTGCCGTTGCCGCTCAAAATGAGGATAAGGATTACCATTATCATCGACTGCTGGATTGCTTTTGCCTCCTATCATGCCATTGGCGCCATAACCTATTGCAACATTGATCCATTTTGGAAAACGATTTTCCTTCTTAATAAATGAAGCGATGTTACCGCTTAGCCAATAAGTTTGGCCATTATAATCCTTTAACATTTTTTCTGCCAATGATTTACCTAAAAGACCTGGACGATATGCACTATATTCTGTTGTATGAAATGAGTACTTCAAAATTATCCGCTGCTCCTTCCACAACAATTCCTGCGATACGGCAGCAGCCGAACCAAAAGTGTTTGCAGCAAGATCGCCCCAGGAAAACCCCCATTGGGATGAAAAGCCATCCAATATTTCTATACTCGATTGGTAAACTGTCCCAAGCATTCCGCCATACCATAACGCACGATTATCTTTTACTCCCGTCCACTTCATGAGATCTATACCTATTACACCAATATAATATGAGGTTATCGCATGCCCGGCTTTGTCCATTTGCAGCCACTCTTTATTATCATCGAATGTATGAAAAGATGAACGTGGATAACCTTTGTACCACAACTCGTTTAAACCAACAAGAGATGTTCCATACAATACTGCTTCTCCGGCAGCAACTGTTGTAATTCGTTTTTTGTTTGGGGTTTGAGCCTTACA
Source organism: uncultured Bacteroidia bacterium (assembly GCA_964593555.1). Taxonomy (GTDB): domain Bacteria; phylum Bacteroidota; class Bacteroidia; order JAFLBG01; family JAFLBG01; genus CAZQIC01. Next base: position 38,275 of record CAZQIC010000020.1, read on the forward strand.
GAAAAAACATGCTGAATCTTTTTCCTGAGAAATGGATTGAAATGAAAAAAAAACTACGAATAAAAAACTTAAGCACTTATACACAATCAATTATAGGAATTTTTGATCACTTATCATCAAAACTCGATTATAATACCAATGGAAGGAATTAAACTACCCGAAATATTTTCAATAAAATGAGTTTTGTATGACATTGGGTTCCCCGGATCAGTAATCGGCATCCCATCCGCATCCCTATCAATTGTGAAATAGGGTGATAATTGAGCCTGGAAATTATAAATATTCTGAATGTCGAGATAAAAATTAAGCGACCACGTTTTGAAAAAATATTTTTTATCAAGTCTCACATCCAATTGATGGACATTTTTTAATCGCAGTGAATTTATTTTTGAATAATCAGGTAATCCGGCACCTGTAACATCCCAAACTGTTTTCAATGAAGAGCGCTCAACATCAATAGGAGTATATGGAGCACCTCCAAGAAAACGCCACTTAATTCCAACCTCCCAATTTTTTTTGAATTTCTTACCAGCCGTCAGGGTAATGATATGCCTGTTATCCCAGGCTGAAGGTTTGAAGTCATTTGCTTTGTCGGTAAATTCACTACGCACAAAAGTATAAGCCAGTATACCATAAAATCCTTTATACAACTTTTGCTGGGCCATAAACTCCATACCATAGGACCGGCCTTTGGAAATGGATGTTACAGGAGCGTTACCAATTACTCCAAAATCAGCACCCAAATTGGCAAGCGAAACAGAATCATTTAACAGGAAAGGGTAATTAGAATATTTTTTATAGAATCCTTCAGCAGTTATTTTTAAACTATTAGAACTTTTGTATTCCAACCCTCCTACGATATGATCACATGATATATATTTTACTCCATTCACTTTATTTACAAGCACATTCATTGTATCCCTGTAACCCAATACAGTATATGCGGGTAATTGATAATACCTTCCTGTATTAAAATTAATACTGAATTGTTCATTGATATTATAAGCTATTGAGAACCGCGGACTAATTTGATTCAATGGAGAGAACATTTTTTGAGAATAATCACTTGCATCAAAACGAATGCCTGTTGAAAGCACTATACGATCATTTTTAAAACCTTTACTAAGCTGGCCAAATAGAGAATATTTATTAAAAGTTAACCGCGAGTCAAAATCAATAACGACAACTCCATATGGGAGAGAAATTTTATTATACGTGGAATTTGTATATAGAACATTCTCAAAACCTGCGCCATAAGTTAATTTATAGCCTTTATCCCTGTAAACATTTTCATATCTAAATTTATTTTCCGCTTCCTGCGAAACATAATTCAGCAAAAGATTATCAGAAACACTTTCATCATTATTAAAATATTTTATCGCCTTATTATTAAGTTGATTTCGGCTAAACACCATCACCGAATAACTCTTTTCCCTAAAGTGTTTGTAGTTTGCCCCGATGGTATAATTCCATTGAGAATTAGCGGGCAAATTTCCCAAAAGATACTTTTGAAATTCGGTTTCATTAGCATCAAGGTTTAATTGAAAATTATCAATGGCTCCCAGTCCAATAAAAGTGATCTCGTTTTTATCATTTATTTTATGTTTTACTTTATACTGTGCATCGTTATATATTGGAAGAAACGGAAGCTGAAGTGCTTTAAATAAAAACTGCAAATACGATCTTCGGGCAGATAAAATAAAAGTGGTCTTTTTACCCAAGGGGCCATCGAGCGTTAAACCTATATCGGACGCCCCTACTGTTCCATTAAATAATAACTTTTCATTGTTGCCATCCTTCTGTTTAAATTCAAATAAAGAACTTAATGTATTCCCCCTGTTTGCGGGAAATGCACCGGAGTAAAAATCAACCTCACGGATAAAATTAACATTTATCATACCTACAGGCCCACCGGAAGAACCTTGCGTTGCGAAGTGATTTATGTTCGGCACTTCTATTCCATCCAAATAAAATCTATTTTCGTTTGGTGCGCCTCCACGAATAATAATATCATTTCTGAAAGAAGGGGGCGAAGCCACACCAGGCAAGGATTGTATTACTTTTGAAATATCCCTGTTGCCGCCCGGGTTACGCTCTATCTCTGATGTACCAATTGTTCTTAATGAAACGGGGCTTTCCTGGGTCTTATTAAAAGGAGAAGCCGTAATTTCCACTTCATCAATTGTCGTATTTTTTTCATCGAGAGGAATATTGATAACTGCAGGCTGCGAATTACTAATCTGCACTTCAAAGATTATTTTTTTTTCATATCCCACATAGCTAACTTCTATGTTATAAAGATTAGGCTCTAGGTTTCTTATCTCGTAAAAACCATTAACATCTGATTGTGCGGTGAAGGAGGTGCCTACCAGTAATATATTGGCAAGTGGTATAGGATCATTGTTAATATTATTGTACACCCGCCCCTTAAGAACACCGGTTTGACCTAATGCATTAATACTGAAAAAAAAACACATACAAAACAGCCAACGCATACTAAGCATATACTACCAGATTAAATTAACCACCCAGTAATGTTATTCTTGTATCCGCTAAAATAGCGAAAGCCTTATCGCTCGAAGATGATTCCGCATATGTTCTCAACACAGGTTCTGTCCCCGATGCGCGTATCATGAGCCATTCCGTATCACTGAAAAAATATTTCCATCCGTCAATTGTTTCTAATCTTGAAACATTGTAATTGCCAAACGCTTTATAATTATTTGATTTGCAATTTTCAACAATCTTATCTTTAATAGCTTCATCCAAATGGAGATCGACTCTTTCGAAAGCAAATGAGCCGGTTATTTTATAAACATCTTCAATCAATTGCTCCAATGATTTTCCGGATTTCACCATGTACTCCCAAATCACCAATCCCATCCAAATTCCATCGCGCTCTGGTATATGTCCTTTGATTGCAATACCTCCACTCTCTTCGCCGCCCAACAATACGTCCTCTGTGATCATTATTGCCGCAACATATTTAAACCCAATCTTCACCACCTGGTATTCCAATCCAAAATGTTCGCACATTTTTTTCACACGTGGTGTAACAGAAAATGCATTCACCACTTTACCTTTCATTCCTTTTTGTTCAACCAAGTATTTTATGAGCAATAAAATAATGTGGTGTGAATCAATAAAATTTCCTTTTGAATCATATAACCCAATTCTATCGGCATCACCATCAGTTGCTAAACCGCAGGCAATCTTTCCATCTTTTTTAATGAGTTCAGAAAACTCTGTCAAATTTTTGTGGATAGGTTCCGGCGCCTGCCCCATAAAAGAGGGATTATTATCGCAATGTAACTTGACTACATCTGGCAATAAACGTTTTATAACATTTTGTCCTGCACCATACATGGCATCATAAGCAAACCGAAATCCAGACTTACGAATTGCATTCAAATCAAAATTAGCTTCAACGTGCTTACAATACATCTCTTCAAGATCAATGTATTCAAGCTTGCCTGATTTTTGATATGTCTCCAATGAAATAGAATCAATATCCACAGAAACACTCTCAGGTATAATATCTTCTATTTCCTGTACTTTTTCCGGAAGCATGGGGCCGCCGTATCCACCTTTTAATTTATAACCATTGTATGAAGGCGGATTATGACTTGCAGTTATAATAATTCCTATTGAAGTTTTTTTATTGAATGTACCCAGCGATACCATAGGGGTTGATACAAATCCTTTTGCAAGGAAAACTTTAACTCCGTTACTGATCAACACTTTTGTCACAGCATCAGTAAACATTTCACCACCAAACCTGCAATCATGGCCAACAACTACTGAAGGAGAATCATAATTTTTTTTCAACCAAATAGCAGCAGCTTCTGTTACGCGTACCACATTATCAACGGTAAAGTCTTTTGCTATGATAGCCCTCCAGCCGTCGGTACCGAATTTTATCTTACTCATATGCTCTAAATTTTCAACAAAAATAAGAATAAGCCTTCAAAAAATAATGCTTTACATACGTTATATAGACCATTCAACGTTTTTAGCCAAAACCGTGTAAGTTAAGAGGCTATTTCCTAACTTTACAAAAATTATGCCTGCCCTTTAATGGCGCCATCAAAATATACCGTATTATCAGATCTTGAGCTTGTAAACGAGTACAAAAAAACAAGCGATAATACTTCCGTAGGCGTATTATTTGAACGCTATACCCATCTTGTTTTTGGAGTATGTATGAAATACCTTAAAGATGAGGAAGAAAGTCACGATGCGGTGATGCAAATATTTGAAAAATTACTTGCCGACCTTAAGAAACATGAAATTGCTCAATTCAAAGGCTGGCTGCACTCCGTAGCGAGGAATCATTGTTTAATGTACCTGCGCTCTAGGCAATCTACCCATAAAAAAGAGGTGGAAATGCACAAAGACATAAAGGGGGTTATGGAAAACGAACATGAACTGCATCTAAATAACAGTAACCAAAAGGAAGAGCAGTTAACTAAGCTGGAAGATGGAATTAAGCAGCTTACTGAAGAACAAAAAATATGCATAGAACTCTTTTACCTTCAAAACAAGTGTTACCAGGAAGTGGCCGATACAACAGGCTTTTCGCTGAACCAAGTAAAAAGTTTTATTCAAAATGGAAAAAGAAATTTGAAATTATTTTTAACAACAGCAACGAATGGATAAACGTTTACATAACCATATTTTTGATCACGGCGATTGTGTGAGCGAGCCCGTGTTGCTGGATTATGCGCACGATAAACTACCCACTGCCGAAAAAAACAAAGTAGAAAAACACCTGCTCGACTGCGAATTGTGTTCCGATGCGTTGGAAGGTTTAATGTTGATTAAAAACCCAAACAGCCTTCCAAAAATAAAAGCCGATGTAGTTAGACGATTTGGTCCTGAGGAAATAAAAAAAGGAAGAATAGTTAAGCTGGAATTCCGCACGGGACTTGCTATTGCAGCAAGTATTGCAGTGTTAGTCGTTACAGTATTTTTCTTCCGCTCAACATTAAAAGAAGAAAAAACGGTAGCTGATGTGATGACCAATACCAACGAAGAGGCAGAAAAAACTATTGCAACTGAAAACCAACCTGCTCTTATTCCGGAAGAATTAAAAACAGATCAACCTACAAGTCTGCCGCCACCTTCAACCACAATAAATAGTTTTGGCACAACCGCCAATCGTGTTGATGCTATATCCGGCGAAGGCAGCACTGCCGGAGCAGCCCCGATTTTAGACGAAGCTAACCTGAAAGAGGCTGCAAAGAAACGAGACATTCCATATGACAATGACAAAGAGGATGAGATGAGAATTTCGACTGCGGACTCAAAGACAAATAGAGAAGAAAACCAGTTCGAATCACCGACTCCTTTAAAGCCTGCATTAAGTAAAAACAAGGACAGTGATATTCCAAAGGGAGAAGACGATGCTCTCGAAGAAGAAGAAGAACAAAATTATAGGGCCTTAAAGACAACTCCGAGTGGTAAAAGTGCTGAGGCAAGCAAAAAGAAAGTAAACAAATCTGCTTCTTCTAATGATGAACCAGCCGCTGCTCCTGAGGCTCAATCAATTTCAACAGAAACATTGGACTCCGAAATAGCTATGGATGAAGCGGCAGGCAAAGCTAACTCTACACAAGACGAAGTTTTTATGATCGTGGAGGAAATGCCAAGTTATCCCGGAGGAGAAATAGAAATGCAAAAATTCTTAAAAACAAATATTAAATATCCGGCTAAAGCACAGGACGCAGGGATACAAGGAACTGTTTACATTAATTTCATTGTCGAAAAGGATGGGATGTTAAGCAATATAAAAGTTGTCCGTGGAATTAGCGGATCTCCTGAATTTACGGACGAAGCAATTAGAGTAGTTAGATTAATGCCTAAATGGAAGGCTGGCAAACAAAATAATACAACTGTTAAAGTTTCCTATACTCTCCCAATCAAATTTTCCTTAAATTCTGAGATTAAAAAATAACATTCGTAATTCTTTGGCATAATATTTATATTAGTGATCCTAAATGTTTATGAGGATCAGGCCGGAGATCATTTTTATTTTATTGTTTTATTTTATTCAACACACTTGTGTTGGACAGAAGCCTTCTGATCCGCCTACAAACAAAGAAGCAAAAGATAATTTTAATCTTGGAAATTACAACTCTGCCCTAAAGGAATATACCGACCTTTTAAAGATTGAACCTACCAACCCCATGTATAATTACAGAGCGGGCGTTTGTTATTTAAATACATACCTAGACAGAAGCAAAGCGATAAAATATCTTGAGATAGCTGCCAAGTCGCCCGAATACGAAAAGGAGGCAACTTTTGATTTGGGAAAAGTGAATCAGAGTTTATACAAATTCGATAAGGCAATTGAGTTGTTTAAACAATACAAAGAACTGATCAATAACAGGCCTGCCGAAGAAGTTGAAAAGGCCGATAGGGAAATTGAAGTATGTGTTTATGCAAAAGAGTTGATGAAAGTTCCGCTTAAAGCCACATTTGAGAACCTTGGAAAAAATGTAAACTCAGAGTATGCCGACTATTATCCCTTTGTTACAGGTAACGAAGAAGAGTTATTATTTTCAACCAGGAGAAAAGGAACTACAGGCGGATTTCAAATATCAAATGATTACTATACCAGTGATATATACCGCAGCGATGCTAAAGGAAATAATGGTTGGGGCAAAGCAAAAGGTGCAGGCACTCCATTTAATACTGCGGGAGAAGATGAAATAACCAGCATAAGTTCCGATGGTAAATACGTTATCATCTATTCTGAAACAGAACTTGAAGTAGGTGATATTATGATCTCTATAAAAAGCGGAAAAGCATATCAGCAAAGAATACCATTAGAAAAACCCATTACATCCGAGAGTATGGACGCTGCGGGCTGCGTAAGCCTCGATGGAAACACTGTTGTTTTTTCCAGTGACCGTTCGGGAGGCGAAGGACAATTTGATATATACATGAGTAAACGTTTGCCGGCAGGAAATTGGGGAGACCCCCTGAATCTTGGACCCAATATTAATACACAGTACATTGAAGACTTTCCTTCGCTTTCACCCGATGGAAAAACACTTTATTTTAGTTCTCAGGGACATGTGAGCATGGGAGGCTTTGATGTGTTCAGATCAAAATGGGATGAAGAAAAAAATGAGTGGACAAAAGCTGTAAATATTGGCTACCCGCTTAACACGCCGGACGATAACATGAACATTTCTTTTACAGACGATGGAAGACACGCATATCTTTCTGCTTTTAGGGAAGGCGGGCTCGGAGACCTGGATATATACAGAGTGACGTTCGATGATATTGAGGCAAAGTATACTGTTATTAAAGGCATAATAAATACAGAAGCTGTTCAGCCAACCTCCAGTACAATTACCCTGAATTCATACAAAAAGGGAGAGGTAGTAAAAGAATTTCCTACCAATATGAGTCCTGGCATAGGATGGGAATTTGTTGAAACAAAAAAGAAAAAAATAAGTGCAGATGTTGATGTAACATATACTCTTGTTTACATGAAAGCAGAAAAAAAAGTTTTTCTTTCTCCTGAGAACGCTCCAAAAGATGATCCTGCAAGTGAGCTCATTGATATAAAAGTGATTGAAAAGAAAAAAGCAAAACCGACAGGAATCACTGCTAACATTAAAGTTCCGGTTAACCCTGACAAAATTACACTTACCAATAAACAAACCAATGATGTGTTTGGCAATTATAAAACAATTGGCGAAACCGGTAAATATGTGATCATTGCCCCGCCGGGCACTTACATTTTGAATATTGAAAAGGAAGGCTTTCAAAGTTATTCCGAAACATTGGTTATTAAGGATATGGGTATCGCGAACAAAGAAATGGACAAGGATATTACATTAAAAAAATAATCCTGATGAATTCTCCAAAAGCTGTTTTTTGCTGGAGCGGTGGCAAAGACTCTTCTTATTGTTTATATAAAGTTTTATCCGAAAAATTATTCGATGTAAAATATTTACTGACTACCATTAATGGAAATTACAATCGTGTATCGATGCATGGTATAAGGGAAGAACTTATAGAACTACAGGCAGCAGCAATTGGAATACCCTTAACAAAAGTCAAAGTGTTCGAAGGCAACAATAATGAATATGAGAGCGAAATGAAAACCGCCTTGCTTAAATTCAAAGACGAAGGCATTGACACTGTTATTTTCGGAGATATTTTTTTAGAAGATCTGAGGCAATATAGAGAAAACAACCTTTCAAAAATAAATATGAACGCTGCCTTCCCCATCTGGAAAATTGATACAAAATTTTTAATAGAAGATTTTATTGCCAAAGGGTTTGCAAGTGTCACTTGCTGCATTAGCGAAAAGCACCTGGATAAAACCTGGATTGGGAAAACAATCAATGAAAATTTTATAAAAGAATTACCAGCGACCGTAGACCCATGTGGTGAGAATGGCGAATACCATACCTTTTGCTATAAGGGCCCTATATTTAAAAACGAAATAAAATTTTCATTGGGAGAAACCATGCATAAATTTTATAGCCCCGAGGAAAACGGATTTTGGTTTGTGGATTTAATCCAGCATAATGAACTGTAAGCTTTGAATTACGATTCGTTTTCTGCGATATAGGATCAACACTAATGATCAACGTTGTATTTCCTGAGCAGCCTGAATGAGGCTTATTTAAAAAAATTATAATATGCCTAATTACAATAAAGAAAATATATTAATCTGAAAGCCAGATAAATACACCTTAATAAAATAATTTCAAAAGTCAACAATTGCGATTTATATAAATCGAACAAATACTACTCTAATCTTTTTTAGGTTAAGTACTTTTGACAGACAAAACAAAATACAAATGAAGACTAAAA
>CAZQIC010000021.1:0-46762 GCA_964593555.1 uncultured Bacteroidia bacterium
TTAAAGTTAAGATTTTGTTCTTAATTTTAAATAGCACAGTTCATTTTACAGTCTCGGCAAAACGGTGGGTTATCTGCTAACTATCACATGTCCAATTTTGAGAATGTTTTCCTCACCTGTACAAAGTGTTTTAAAATTCACCATCCAAACATACACGTCTTCCTGTGCAACAGTACCTTTAATTTTTCCATCCCAACCCTGCGTTATATTTTGCGAGTGAAATATTAAGTCACCCCACCTGTCGTAAATTTTAAGATCAAATTTTGTAATGTCTTCACCCTTAGCCTCAAAAATATCATTCAGGTTATCATTGTTCGGAGTAAATGTATTCGGAAAAAAGAGCGTTCCCGAAGAAGCCCCTCCTGTAATTGTCATAGGTAAGGAATAAGTACAACCTATATTGGAGATGCCTGTAATTGTATAAGTAGAGATAAAATTAATAGGTGCTATTATAACAGATATAGCATTAGGATCATTCAATCCGTCAGATGGTGTCCAATGAGCAGTTTGAGCATTCTTGATGGTAATTTGGGTTTGTCCCATCATACAGGTTGTGGTGTCACCAAGATAGTAATCAAGGGGTTTCTTTACATCAGTTATTACAACATTCTCAACTGAATCAGTTCCACAGAGTGTTATGACTTTCAGTTTAACATGATGGGTTCCATCAGCAAAACGAATATCAGTTGGGTGAACCATTGTTGATGTGGCAACACTTCCATCGGGGAAAGTCCACTCATATTTAATATCATTTGGATCGCATGGTGTATGATTAATGGTGAAATCAACCGATGCTGAATCACAAATGGTAACCTGCTCATATGTTTGGCTAAAATTAACAGTAGCAAACGAATTATCGCCGCAGCTTTTTCCGCAAATCTTAACTAAAGTAATATCACTACCCCCTCCCGCCATATTTGACTGATACGATGCAGGTGTAACAGGATATCCGGGCCCCCATGCTCCACTGGTGATATAAATAAATCCTTTTGACTCTGTAATACCTCCCATTCCTGCATCCAGATCATCTTCACTTGTACCTCCTAACCAACTATTACAAACCAATGAGCCGTTATTATCATATTTAGTAAAATACTGGTCTTCTACCCCAGCAAAATTTTTCTGAAATGCACAGGCAAAAATGGGTATTGCCGTAACACCATCTTCAATACCGGCAAACATATAAACATCACCTTTGTCATCTACAGCAATCGATGGGTGATATTCAAAATCCATTCCACCATTATATGTCGCCCACCTTTGTGCGCCACCAGGAGTAAAACTAACTACATATATATCGGCAGTTAGCTGGACTCCCCAACCACTATTTCCACCTGGATTTGATTGTGCTGCATTGTGTACAGGAAGGTTAATTGAATTTGTACCTCCGGCAAAGAATATATTATCGTTTGCATCTACATCAACCGATAATCCACTCTCGTCGCCTGCACCACCAAAATAAGTAGACCAGATTGCATTTAATGAATTATCCAACTTTAGCAACACCGCATCTTCCGATATGTATGTCCCAATGAAAACACCACTTTGAAATGCACCTGTTGTAACAGGAAAATTGTATGAACGAGAACTGGCAACTAAAATAATATGGTTACTGTGATCCGCTACGACATCTGAACCTTTTGGATACCAAGTTGGAACTGACATCTCGTTTGAGGTCCCTCCAATGTATTTGCATGCAAGTAATGAGCCTGTAGATGAAAATTTAGAAATTCCAATATCATTATTTCCTCTCAAAGCACCTCCATCCGTAACGGGAAAACCAGGACTTTCTGTTGAGCCGGAAACAACTAACTCATTAGCTGTTGTAAAACATACCGAATGTGCTTCTTCTGTTCCAAAACCATTTGTTGGGTCCGAACCGCCTAGCAATGTTGCCCAATCCCTGACTCCAGTCGACGTAAGCTTAACCACAAACATATCAACTCTTCCATTCAATGCAGATTGAAAACACGATGTGCTCGTTGGAAAATCGGTGGAAGTTGTTTTTCCAACAACCGCGATCTCTCCCGCAGCATTCGCTGTAACACCATTAGCCAATTCCAACAGCCCGCCTCCGTAATAGGTAGACCAGACCATAGCACCGCTTTCAGAAAATTTACTCACAACTACATTATACAAACCATTTAATGCAGTTTGAAAACTGCCAACAGAAACGGGAAAAGCGACGCTACCTGTATACCCTGTAACAATCATATTACCGTTGGCATCCGCAGTAATGTCGTTACTAGCATCAAATTCACTACCTCCTAAATAAGTGATCCAGTAATTAACCGGATCTATAACAAGAGGAAAGGAAGTATTGTATTTTTCAATTTTAAATTCAATTTCATTTAAATCGTTTAAAACGTATGTTGCTTTTACATCAACCACTTTCCCATTTATCTGCTGATAAACCCGGGGCATATATTCTACGAATTCTCCAACACTCGTTTCTATCACTAAGCTATTATCACGTAACTGAACGCCATCAATTCCACTGAGACCTAACTTTATTTGCTTGTAATCTGCATTCGGATTTACTATGATATCATACTTTAAACCTTTTTCTTTACCTCCATAGTAAAAGATATCAATGTTGTTGTACATGTTTTTGTAAACCAATTTGTTGAATGAGTTTACATTTGTAACTCCATTAGAGCAATGTGGATAATAATAATTTTTATGGCCTTCCACTTTATTGTCTTCAACAACTTCAGCATTAGGGTTTGAATTCAAAAATTCAACATCGAATCTGTGAATATTCACTAACATTTTTTTCGACTGGTCTATTTTTAATTTATCACGAGAATCAATGCCCTCAGATGTTTCTACATTATTGCCTTCTATTGTTTTACTTAATACATAATGGATTTTGTTTTTTTCAAGAAAAACTTTGTAACCACCACCATCTCCAACATAAAGCAACTCAGGTCTGTAATTGCCATTCATATCTGCTACTTGTCCTTTGTTGGGTGTAAATAGCATACCATTTCCTCTCTGCGTATCAGTTTCGCTAAAAGCATTAACGGAAAAGAAAAGTAATAAAAAAAAGAGGAAGAATATTTTCATTTATTGAGGTTTATCATTTATAATTTAATAAAACACATATGCTAATTATAAATTACAGGTTAGTACCCCCGATCAAAATTATTTTTTTTTCTAAAATTGCATTTCCAAATGGGGGCCCTAATCCGATTTATCCATAATTTTATTCATTTAAGTACAAAATATTCGGAAATATCCACTTTATATTTCTCAACCATTTCGGTTGCAGTACCGCAGGTTCGACAATACGAAGAGTAAAATTATGGGAAAAGAGAAATTAAAATCAACACACTTATGACTTGTATTCTTAATTCGTAGGGCGGTAAGTAATTTGCAGCTGGCAATTTTGCATACTAAATGGTGCCTATTTCTTCGATATTACCGTAGGAACTTTAAAATAATCGCTGTCCTTTTTTGGAGCATTTGACAACGCTTCTTTTTGGGTGATGTTTTGTTTCACTTCATCTTCGCGTAACACATTCAACTCGTCGGTCATATAGATCAAAGGTTCAACACCTGTTGTATCCAGTTCATTTAATTTTTCAACGAAGGCAACAATGTTGTTCATGTCTTTTACCATTTCATCCTTGGCTTCATTTTCAAACTCAAGCCGGGCAAGGTTAGCGATATGATCAACGGTAGCTTTATCTATTTTCATATTCTGTAATGTCTTGTTGAATAATATTGTGTACCTGTTGCTTCAAAGATACTAAATCTGCTTCTGTCATTCCTTTTGTTTCAATAGGGCCATGAACAATTATTTTTGAAATGCCAGGCCCGCCATTAGCTTTAAAGAACCCTCCATTCTGCAGCATTTTCCAGTTGTTTAAAAAAGTAATTGGAACTATGGGCACCTGCCTATCAATAGCAAGCTTGAATGTTCCATTCTTAAAAGCCTTTACTATTTGTGGATCCTTAGCGATAGTGCCTTCCGGAAAAAGGAACATACTGTTACCTTTATCAATTTGCTCTCCTGCTTGTATAAAAGCGCGATGTGAACCCTTCAGACTTTTTCTGTCAACAAGAATATTCATTTTTTTAAAAAAGATATTGAAGAGCGGTGCCTTATTAAGCTCCTGTTTTCCCATGAAAACAAAATAATGCGGAACAACGATATAACTCATTACGATATCGAGATAAGAAACGTGATTGGCACAAAAAACCACGGGAGTTTTTATTGTTAAAAATTGTGGATCTTTTTTTACCGATACCCAAATACCCGGAATAGTAATGATCCATCTTGCCCAAAATCTTTTTAGCTTAAAAACCAGGGGAAACCATTCTTCACGCAATAATAAAACATAAAAGACGGGGAACAACACCAACAGCCCCACAACAAAGTTGAGCAGGAAAAATGTTTTCCAGAGGGCGCGGGGTATTGCCAGCAGGACTTGCATAATCAAAAATACTCAATAAAGTCCGTTATTGGTTAATGTTATTAGTTGAACATAAGTTATGCGTGATTCAAGCATAAAACACTATTTTTGACTATTGAATTAAATTATGGCAAGAATTTTAACAGGCATACAAAGCACAGGTGTTCCACACTTAGGAAACATTTTGGGTGCTATTAAACCCGCGATTGAGTTATCGAAAAAAAAAGAAAATGATTCTCTTTTATTTATCGCCGACCTGCATTCACTTACCAGCCTTAAAGAAGCTGATGTAAGAAGAGAAAATACATTAGCAGTTGCTGCAACGTGGCTGGCTTGCGGTTTTGATACCGATAAAAATCTTTTATACCGCCAGTCGGATGTAGCGGAGGTATGTGAGCTTGCATGGTACTTAAACTGTTTCACTCCATTTCCAATGCTTGCCAACGCACATTCGTTTAAGGATAAATCAAACAGGCTGGCAGACGTAAATGCGGGATTATTTATGTACCCGGTTTTGATGGCTGCGGATATTATTTTATATGATGCCCATTTTGTGCCTGTTGGAAAAGATCAGGTACAACACCTGGAAATAACAAGAGATATTGCCAGTGCTTTTAATAATACTTATGGTGAAACATTTATAATACCCGAAGTTCTTATTGATGAGCGTGTAATGATCGTTCCGGGAACTGATGGACAAAAGATGAGTAAATCTTACAATAATTACATTAACATTTTTCTACCTGAAAAAGAATTAAAAAAAGTGCTGATGTCTGTTGTAACGGATAGCACCCCATTGGAAGAACCTAAGAATCCGGACACCTGCAATGTTTTTGCTTTGTATAAACTGCTTGGCACAAAAGAGCAGACAGAAACAATGCGAAATAATTATTTACGTGGAGGTTTTGGTTACGGACATGCAAAAACAGCATTGTACGAATTGATAATGGATCATTTTAAAACCGAAAGAGAGCAATACAATTTTTATATGAGCAACAAACCTGAGCTGGAAAAAAAATTAAAGGAAGGCGCGGAAAAAGCTCGTGTTATTGCGAAAAGCGTATTGGTAAAAGTGAGAGAAAAATTAGGCTATATGTCGGCATAAAAATATTTTTATAAAATAAAGAACCCGCCAACGTATTTGTTGGCGGGTTCTTTATTTTCATTCAATTTATTTCGCAATAACCAGTTGTTTACTTATCACTCCTTCATTCGTCACGAGATTCACCATATATATTCCATTGATCAGATCATTCGCATCATATTCTGATGAATATGTACCGGCATCTTTACTTCCTTTTTCCAACAGAACAATTGTATTCCCCAACATATCGGTTAAATTAATTTCTATGTCCGAAAATGTTTTAATGGAGTAGCTTACATTTACATTGCTACCTGCAGGATTAGGATATAATTTTATATCACATCCTTTTCCACCTTTAACCCCACCCTTCTCTTCTTTCTTTTTTCCTTCAACAGTAACTGTTCTGCAAACCTGATCGCTGCATGAATTGTCACAGTTTACAATTACAAGACAAACCTGGTATGTCCCCTCATTAGCGTATTGATGAACAGGATTTTGCTCTGTTGAAATAAATCCATCACCAAAGCTCCAGAAATAAAACGAAGCAGAAGTTGAAAGGTTTGTGAAACTAACTATGTTATTACCGTCATTATTCCCAGAGAAATCAGCAACACAGTTATTTTGACAATTGTTTACAAAAACAGGGATCGTGGTAGTTACAGTATCACCATTTTGATCAGTTACCATTAATGTATACATAGTAGTTACCATAGGTGTCACAACAACTGTTTGTCCCGATAAATTACCCGGTGTCCATTGATAAATATACGGCGGAACTCCACCTGAAACTGTTGCGTAAAGAGTAGTACTGTCGCCCAAACAAATAGTTTGGTTAGAAGCAAAAGGATATGCAACAAGCCCTACATTACAGTTATTTACAAATATGGTAACAGTTGAAACCTGTGATACCCCATTCTGATCAACTGCAGTAAGCGTGTACACTGTAGTTGCAATTGGTGAAACCATAGCATATTGTCCCAATATATTTCCCGGCTCCCATGAATACGCAAAAGTATTTCCTGTGCAGGAAGAATCCTGGTACACTTTAAGAAAAGTTGAATCTCCAAGACAAATGGTTTGATTTGCACAATAAGCCGAAACCACACAATTGCTTCCGCAATTATTTACAAAAACCGGAATGGTCATAACAGTAGTATCATTATTATTCAAATCAATTACAGTTAAAGTGTATTCTGTTGTAGCAATTGGAGACACAAGCACTGATTGACCGCTTAAATTTCCCGGCATCCAGGTATATGTGTATGAATTGTTACATGAACCGTTTGGTGCTGCATTAAGCACCGCTGAATTACCTAAACAAATCAGGTTAGGAGATGCGTTTACTGACATTGTACAATTGTTCGCACAAACAGTTACGTATACAGGCAATGTTGAAGAATAAGTATTGCCTTGTGAATCTGTTGCGGTAACTGTATATACGGTTGTTGCGTTTGGCGAAACTATTACTGCCTGTCCAGACAAATTACCCGGCATCCAGTTATATGTTAAGCCAACAAAGCTGCAGGAAGAATCACTAGTAATATAATCGGGGCCCGATTTAATTCTCGTGGAGTCTCCCAAACATATCGTTTGATTATCGGTTGTTGAAACGATACTGCATTGCTGCGCATTACCGGCAGAAAAAATAAATATCATTATCATCATTAAGAATACGATAACGTTGCTATTCCTGTGTGCTCCGTGAGCGGTGGGAATATTTTTTGTTGAGATTGAGGTCTTCATAGTTGTTGTTTTAAGATTATGAAACAAAGATGGGCCTAACCTAAATTTTCTCCCACCCATATATGTTATTTTCTTATGTGTTCAAAAATATTCATGGGTCGTAAAAAAGATCGTTTTTACAACTATACATTTCCGTTTTAGGAAACACAGGCTCTATATTGTGTGGCAATCATGCCCCTTGACCAATACCTATAGGGAACATCAATATATTAGACTTCTTTCATAATTCATTGAGAAAGTTGGGTCATATTGAGTGTTTTTCGCCTAGCGAAAAATGTATCGAAATATGCAGCGCCCGGGTCTCGATATGAAGCCGAAAATGGCTTCTACTCGACCAGACAGCTAATTTAGAGTCTCGAATTATGAACGAGGTCTATTAAACATTTGATTGAATACTATGTAGGCGAATACCCCTTTAAAGCAAAGCCACAAAAAAAGGGCTGCAAAAGCAGCCCTTAAATCAACACTTAATTATCGCTTATTCTATTTTTACAAATCGTGTTGTAAACGAACGTTTATCAGCATAGAGAAGCCTTATAAAATATATCCCCTTCTCGAGCCCCTCCAGGTTAATTGTTTCTGTAAACGATCCCATCATCCATTCTCGTCCAGACAAGTCGATTATACTAATGTATTCAGGCTGAACCGCGCCGGATACAAGCTTAAGGGTGAGTTTATCTTTAACCGGATTTGGAAAAATACCTTCAATAAAGTCATGCGTTTCATCAATGCTCAAGCCGGGAAAGCTTAACACAGTTAAACTATCAGAAGCGATCGTATCACAACTAGCAATATAACCGTTCCCGGTAGTAAGACTTGGCCATATAACAAGGATATTATTCCCTATCCTGCATTGACCATATTTATAATAGATGGAAAAAGGAAACAATACACTGTCACCCGCATTAATATTAAGCGCTTGAATAGTATCATTTTGAAGAAAATGAATCCCAGTGGCAGAAGTATCAACCGAGGTCCTCAAATAACCATCTATAGTAACATTTGATGATCCACAGTTTTTTAGCCAGATGTTACAGCTAGAAGTACTACCCATAAATTGCGAGGAAGGCAGCCCGAAGATTTTACCATTTGCGCCAAACCCAATTGAAGGTTGCGCCTTTCCAACCAATACAATTGCTAAGAATACAATTGCTAATACTAGTGGCTTAATATGATTTGTTCTCATCGACATTTAGATAAAGATTTCTAAACACTAAAATAACAACATTTACGGGATAATTATTTCATATCTTTGAGTTTTCTTATGTGTTCAAATTAATATATTTGTAATAACTATTCCGCACTACTATGCATATTCTTCAAACTATCATCGGTTCCATGAACAAAGAAGACAAAAGAAACTTCAAATTGTTCATTAAACGAACCAACGATACCGGCGACCGAAAGGACGAAAAACTATTTGATCATATCAGCAAATCGTATCCTGAATATGATGAAACACTTATACAATACAAACTTTACAATAAAGAAGATAAAAACTCTTTGTACCAGCTTAAAAACAGGGTGTTGGAAGAAATTTCAAAAAGTATAATTGTGCAATATTACGATGAAGCACTTTTTAACAGTATACTTTATAGCATTTCATTATCACGTTTATTTTACTCCAAAAGCCTTGCAAATGTTGGCTTCTATTTTCTTGGCAGGGCAGAAAAAGCCGCATTAAAAAATGAATATTATGAATTGCTTGACCTTATTTATGGGGAGCTCATCAAGCTTTCCCACGAAACCCTGGAGATCAATCCTGAAGATTATATTGAGAAACGCAAAAAGAACAGGGAGAACATTGCCAAAATTCAACAGGTAGATGACCTGCTGGCTGTTTTAATATACAGGATCAAAACCACGCAACTTCTTTCTACCAAAGGAAACACAAAAATACTTGACATCCTGGAACAAACAGTTACCGACTTTTTAAAAGACAGATCATTAAAAAAAAGCCCCGCACTCAGGTTAAGAATATATCATGCACTTAGTAAAATATTATTACAGCGTGAAGATTATCCCTCATTGGAGAGTTATCTGGCAAAAACATACCATGAGTTCTTAAAAGAGAACTTTTTTAACAAAAGTAACCACGATACTAAATTGCAGATGCTCACTTATATAGTTAACGCAACTTTTCGAAATAACAAAACAGACCAGTCGCTAGCCTTTGCCGAAAAATTAAAACATGCCATGCATGAATATGGCAATTTGCTTTACGATAAGTATTTATTCTACTATTACAATTCTCTTATTATCAACTACTCCGTTACTGACACCGATAAGGCGCTCACCAAATTACAGGAAGCAAAGGAAAATCCTGTCATCAGTAAAAACCCTATGCAGGTCGCATTGATCTATCACAACTTGTCTTTGATTTATTTCGACAAAAAAGATTATAGATCATCACTTAAAAATTTATTGAAACACAAAATGGACGATAGCTTCAAAAAATTAGATGATGGATTTAAATTAAAAGTTTCAGTTGCCGAGATCATCATTCGCTACGAGCTCTCCGATCTTGAATTTATTGAACGATTAATAAAAAATATCAGAAATCAATTTCAGCGCCTGCAAAAAAACAATGAATACTCCCGTGATTTCAGTCTTATGAAGGTAGTCTCGTCAATGATAAAATATCTTGGCAGCAAAAAACAAAGAGAAGCCGAAAAACGGATCCAGGAATTTTTAGACAACTACTCGGATGAAAAAGCCAATGACGTGATCAATTACATCAATTGGTTAAAAGGAAAAAGATTATCAAAGGCTGCAGACTAAGCCATTACTTCGCTTAGCACATGATGCGACTTAACATCTTTGACTGTGCTGAGGTGGAGTTCGAAATAACTTACAATTGAGGTAAGCAACGACCTGCGCTCGGATGCAGGAACAGTCGTGTTCTGCAACTGCTCGTACGAGGAATTCATTAGTTTAAAAAAGTTTTTTCCATCCTTCTGATTGAGAAAAAATGGATGCGCCGGTTTATATTCTACAAATAAACCTTCCTGCATATCAAACCATGGAGAATCTTCACTAAACATTCCCTGCGGATAAAACCCGAGATGTATAGAAAGTTTTATCATAAACAACAGGTGGAAACTATTGTACTCCTCTTCTTTTACATCCAACACCTGTAGTGAACTATTGATGAAGTCAAATAATCCTTCATTTGATTCCTCTTCCCGAATACATTTGTAAAGGATCTCATTCAGAAAAAGCACCATGGAACTTTTTACCAGGTTGTATGGAATAGTATGATATGGATGCGGGCATTGTATTTCCTGCATATGATGCAATGTGTTTTTCTCTTTATGATTTACAGTTATCACAACATGGGACAGGGGTTGAAGCAAAGTAGTTTTTGTTTTGCTTTTTTTACTTCTGCCTGAAGAAACAATGTATGATTGCAGTCCGAATAACCTGGTGTATATTTTTGCAATAATGCTGCTATCGGAATAGCGAAATGTGTTAAGTACAATTCCTTCGGTGGAATGCAGCATGTTAGGGTCTATTTAACAGACTCTAATTTACAAACAAAATTTTTGTGATGAATGTTTTTGACCCGTCTTCATTTGAACAAAATACCATGTATACACCGGTACTTGCTCTTTTGCCCTCGAAGTTTTTGCCGTCCCATATAGCCTGTCCGCCTAGCGCTTTGGTTGAATAAACCAGTCCGCCATTTATATCGGTTATCTTTACACTTGCATCCTTAACAAGCCCCTTAATTGCAATGGTGCCTTCATAATCTTCACGAACTGGATTAGGAAAAGCATAAACATCGGTGAATTCATCCAAACCATCTGTTGCGGTGGCCCTGTATGAAACAATCCCTTTCGCAGTACCAAAGAATACATCACCAGTTGTTCCGTCAATGGAAATGCAATTTACTTCATTCGATAATAGCGGACTGTTAGCCTCTGTAAAATGCAGCACTTGTTCGGTACCATCAGCGGAAATTAAAAATACACCTGCATTTTGCGTTCCTATCCATTTACGGTTTGCACCATCAATAGCAATTGATTTAACTGTTTCAGTTTCCAGCAAAAGCTGCACGTGGCCATCCTGCTCAATTTTTATTTGCTTTGAATCCCATTCGCCTCCAGAAAAAATTGCGTCGGAAGAATAAAACACTGAAATGCCCTTATCGGTACCTATCCATATTTCTCCATCCTGGTCCTCCGCCAAACAATACACGGCAGCGCTTGGTAAATCCCCCTTACCTACCCCCATGCCCACCTTTTTAGTGTTGTTATTATTTGGCTGCGCAAAATTTCCAGCATCATAATAAACAAGTATACCACCCCCGGGAAGTATTATCCATTTTTGCTGTGTACTTGTAACAAGTATATCTGCAATGGTACTACTGCCGTTTATACCAAAAGAAGTGAAATCAAATGTTTGCCATGTACCATTGGCTTTTCTTACTGATAAACAATTACTCACATTACCATTTGAAACCCATAAATTTCCAGATGCATCCATTGCACTCCCCGCAATACCAAGCCAGCCACCAGGTCTAGGAGTTAATGTACTATTTGCTTCATTATAAAGGTGGGTAAGCACACCATTACTAAACTCCAATAGTCCTCCGCTATATGATGATGCATATACATGCTTACTGTTATTAGGATCGATAGTAATATCCAGAATATCAAAAAGCGAATCCATGCTTGCTGCATATTGATCACCATAAATTGTTTTCCATTCACCACCTATATAAGTAGAAACCCCATCGCGGTTAAATAAATTATGAAATGCATCTCCTACTCCACCCGGTGCACACCATAGCTCGCCATTAGCAACTTGCATTGCATAAACATTTGAAGAACGTGGACCATTAGGTGCATGACGCTGGCCTGTGATATCCGTTATTGTCTTTACCAATGTTAAATTCCTGTCAGCGATCCATATTGAATTCGATGCATCTACCACAGCTTCCTGCGGCCTGCGGTCATTTGAATAACCATAGTTATCTATAAACCTTACACGGTTAAGCGTATTGTCGTATACAATGGTATACCATTCGCAACACACAAGCATTTTATCATGATGCACCCTGATGTGCTTTGTCCCATCTTTCACAATACTGGTTCCATCCAAAAATTTATTCCACTGCATTGATGTAGGATTATAAGTAAAAACAGTGTCCTCTAAATATGCTCCGTTGGTAAGATTTTTTGAAAAGTTTGTTATGACCTTGCCTCCAAAAAAAACAATTGAATTATACGCTCCAACCGGAACACCATTCATTTTTGTCCATGATCCAAAATAAATAAGGTTAGGATTGCTCAACGCCGCTGTATATACACCACCCTCGGTAGCCGCGTAAATATTTGTTCCGTCTGTTGTAACGTCATAAACATTTATGAATGCGCCATTGGGGCCAATCTTGTAAGTATCCTTTACTTCCTTTTTTTCTGTATCAATAACCACTATACCAAAACCACAAGCCAGGTACGCATATTGATTTAAGAAATAAATATTGTTAATGCTTTTATCCCCCAAATCCTGCTCGCGTTTTATATCTGATAAATTATAGATTGCATTGTCCTTTATAAAATCAATATTCCCGTTTTTATAACCGATAACAAGTGTATTATTATAATGATTATACGCCACCCTGCTGATAGCAATATCTGAAAGGCCGGTAACTTTTGATAAGCGCTCTATAGAATAATCCTGTTCATTTACGGTGAAGAAACCGCCTGAGGTTGCACAATATACTTTACCGCCGCCTTCGGTTACAGATATCCCGTTTTCATAGGGCATATGCGCCCTCCATTGACCAATAGCCAAGGGCTGAGCAAAGGAACAAATTGAAATAAATATGGAAAAAACGAATAAAATCGCTTGTTTAAAAAACCGCATTTTTTGATCTATGTAAGCTAAACTAAAATTAATCGAATTTATTGTACGAACCCAATCTATTCAACCGAAAAAAGAGGTGAATTTTAAAAATCCGGCTTATATACTACGATTTTTATATCATCAACATTTATTCTCAGTTTGCTTTTGTTCCATACATAAACAGAGATCTTATCATCAGGATCTATCCACGTCATTTTTTTTATGTGAGCTAATTTGTTCCAATTCCACTTATCAATATAAAAGTCCTTTAACATTACTGACTCCCAAACCTTCACTTTTTTATCATCCTCTACAACGATAACCAGCATGGCCTCGCCGGGATCAATGGTTTTAAATTTTAGATCGACATACAAATAACCCTTTTGTAAATCTGTAAAATCCGCAAATGTTGAAACAAATGTTGGACTGTAATCCTTTGTTTTATTGATCAAACAACTATTTGGAGGAGATACAAAAAAAGATGTATCAATAAAATCAGCATTATAGCTCCAGAATTTCCTTTTCCCTTCAAAATTGTTTTTGCTTTCCATTTCGATCTCATCAGTTTTTTCTTTCGAAAAACAAATGTATCCTGCGCCATTTCCATTCCACACCGAATCTATCGTGGGGTATTTGTTTTTTATAAGGTATCGTACATCTTGGGGCTCATAAGTATTCGTCCAGGCCAGCACAAAGTAAGGCGTTTTACTTTTTTCGATTGCATGGACCAGCTCTCCCCTATCACGCTGATCCCATAAATTGTTAAACAACACAGTATGAGCGATAGAATCCTTAGGGAGAGAAAGAAAAATATTCGGATCATCGGTGTTCGCGATCATCGTAATATCATTAGGGTTTATTCTTGCTGTAAGATCCCGGCATTGAGCAATTGTTTCTATCAAAGCGCTTTTCTTTTCATTCTGGTCATCTGTGCGATGGCGTATAACTAAAATAAACGACATCAATAAAGAGATACCAATAAGCGCGACAAGCAAATATTTGCCTAAGGCACGGTTTGATTTATAATATTTTACAATAAGAATCACCAACAAAACAAGTGCAACGAAATATGAAAATATCAGAGCCGCTATAAATGGTTTATTGGAATAAATAAATCTTACTTCATGTTCACCCGGAGGCAGCACCACCGACATAAATAAAATATTAGAAGTAAAATGTTCAACAGGCTTATTATCGATCAATACTTTCCAACCGTAATAATCCGACTGCATTAAAGTAAAAATGGCAGAATCTTTAGTTATGGTTTTTGTGATCACCTCATTGGGCACGAATGAAACGGGAATAACTTTATCATCGGCACTCATTGAAAACTCAGTGTTTTTCAACTGATCATATGTATCATCATCGACTAAAACAAAAGCTGGTGTAGCACTCTCCCCCCTGTCGGTTGGAAGTCCCCGAATCGGACGCACATCATCACTTAAATAAACAAAAGAATTTTTTAATACCTGATCTCTAAAGAGCGGGAAACCAGCAAACAACTCATTGTATTGTTCTAACCAGAATGATGTATAACCATCGAATGAAATTTGCTTTCTGAAAATATTTGCGTTACGACCTAGCCCGGGCAAAGCAGCAGCCGGATCAGTATTCCGCTCTATAGATCGCATAGCGGGAAGCGGAAAGCCCGATGGAAGCGTTGATATCGTTTGTCTTACTTCACTTGGCTTTACATTAGAAACACCGGTATAATAAATATTAAATTGTACGACCAATATCATTTCCACTGCTACACAAACAACAAAAAAATTCTTTTTGCCTTTTAAGAGCGCGTATCCTGCTAATAATAATATTACAAACTGAACAACGGCCTGAATAAATATATGTTCAAAAATTGTTGAGTTTTCTAATGTTCCAAACAGGTCATGAAAAATATTCTTAAAGCTAAATTGCGCAACATAAATATGCACGTATGAATACACAAACAATCCAAGCAATGAAAGGGATACTAAAGCTAATCCTGTGATAAGCACTTTCTTGTTGACCTCATTCTGAATTGTTAACTGAAACTGTTTTGTCGCAATCGGAACAAACGTGAGCAGGGTAAAATAGCTGAATATACTTGGGAAGCGGAACAGGTTGAGCAATGGAAAGTATCGGAACAGGACTTCCCTCACCGGCGTATATTCTCCCAATGAAGCAATGAGCGCAATGGTTCCAAAGCCCAGAAATATTTTTTCTTCCCCGCTTTTTTTTCTGAACAAGGCTGCAAAAATAAACACCAACACAGTAAGTCCTAAATAAGTATTGGCCATAGAAATATCAGTGGCAAAAAATTCATTCTTCTTAACTATCGCGAATGGAGTGAGTAGTGAAATAAGACTTTGTGGTGATAAAGGATTAAAATTCGCCACCTCCAATGTCATTCCCGAGATTCGATTTGCATAGGGCAACAATTGGTAAAGAACAATTAACACAACGGAACTAAGGGCTACAACAGTGACAAGAAGCACTGAATTAATTTTTAGCGATTGAATTACTGCAGCCCTGTTTTTTTGTTTGATATTATTGATCAGCTCATTTACAAAAAGTGCAAACAATAAATATCCTGTAATGATTGTAAACGCCTGGTATCCTCCGGTGATCAATAAAAACAAAAACAATGCAGCGGCAGGTAAATGGCGAAAGCTATTGCCTTTAATTAATTTCATGTATTGCACCACTACGTGCGGCACCCATGCAGCGCCAACAATAAGTGTGAATGATTGCACATGTCCTACCATAAAACCGGCAAGCATGTATACTATCCCGGCATAAAACGCCGCACTTTTTCCCACTTTTAAAAAAGAACTTAGCCTGTACATTCCGCATCCACCCAGCCATATGTAAAAAATAAAAAGAAAATGTAATGTGTAATTATTGTACCCTATGGTGTAACCAATAATAAGTTGTTCTAAATACCAAAACGGATATTGCAGATCGGCATAGATCGGATAACCCATTTGCTGGTAAGGATTCCAGAGCGGGAGGTAATTGTTTTGCAAAGCTTCGCTAACGTAATATCTCCAGGGCAGCACCACATCTATCATATCCCATTTTAAGCTATTGTGCAGCAATGCAATTTGCCAATAGCCAATAATGGCAACGAGCAGCAACAATACCTGCGGAGGAATACGGGAGATAAACTGTTTAATCACAATAAAAAATAGGTTTGCTAAAATAGAAACCTGAAGCCTCGCAAGATTGAACCCTTACAATGCTTTTATTTTCTCTGTGATCCCGAAGGGAGTCGAACCCCCAACCTTTGGTTCCGGAAACCAACACTCTATCCAGTTGAGCTACGGGACCTGCAATATAAAATTACGAAAATATACCTTTACTTAATTTGTTAGCATATTGTTAGATTTTGATAAAACTCGGGGGTTTCATCAGTTTCTGGTCAAAACTATGACCCATTTGTAATAATAGAAGAATTTGGTTTTAATATAGTAAAAGAATCTATCCATATTTGTTCCATTAAAATATTTCAGATCAATAAAAATGAAATCAAAAATATTAATAATCGTCGTTCTCTTATGTGGTTTATTTTCCTGCACCACTGATAAACGACTTTATACAACAGGTTACAATATTCAATGGAATAAAAAACATGCGGAGCAGTCCTTCGTAAATAAAACTGAATTAACGAATGATCTAAGTGCATCAACCAATGACAATACGGTAATAGTAAAACACGAGAACTTTATTCTGAACAAGATTGATTCTCAAGAAGATGGTATTTTAATCGGTCAAAATGAACAAGCACCTTTTAAAGGTGACACAACCACAACACCAGATAATATAACTATACCTCCCGGAAAAGCGCTTATTTATATAATAAGGCCAAACCCAATGACAGGCATCACATCATTTAATGTTTATTGTGATAAAAAATTTATTGGGAAGACTTCAATTGCTACCTATTTGTACACCATCCAAGATCCTGGTAAACATTTGTTTGAATCAAATACTTTTCAGAATGATAGTTATATTGAGCTTGATGTTGAGGCGGGAAAGGTTTATTATCTGGAACAAACTGCCGGAATGCTTTTTAGAATAAAACAGTTAGATGAGGAGAAAGGAAAGAAAAAATTAAATAAATGCTCGTTGGCTCAAAATCGTGTTCAGGAACCTACAGATAATATTATTGAAAACAAACCAGCGCCTTCGCCCAATACGCAAGATCCAAAACCAGCAAACAACAAATGGATTTTGCCAGTGCTTTTTTTATTATTGGGGTTCAGCATTTTAGGTGCCATTTTCCTGTCCAATAGTTAGGATGGTCAAACAAATTTACGTTTGGAAATATTAAAAGATAATGTTCGCAGTATTTTTACCTCTCAAACAATAACCTCTTCCCCTTTACTTCTTCATTGAATGCTCCGTTTGAATAGGCCAAATGCCCGCTTACGAAAGTATGGGAAACACTGGAATTAAAGCGCTGGCCCTCAAAGGGCGACCATCCGCATTTATAAAGCAGGTTAGATTTACGTACTGTCCATGGTTTATTAAGATCAACAAGAACAAGATCCGCATGATAACCTTCGCGGATGTAGCCGCGCTTTTCTATCTGGAAACAATCAGCAACTGCATGACTCATTTTTTCGACAATTTTTTCGAGAGAAAAAATTCCATCGTGATGTAACTCCAACATAGCTACTAATGCATGCTGCACTAATGGTCCGCCTGAAGGAGCCTTGGTATAAATCTGTTGTTTTTCATCCAAGGTATGCGGTGCATGATCAGTAGCAATTACATCAATTTTATTTTCGAGTAAGGCGTTTCTTATCGCATCCCTGTCTGACTTTTGTTTAACAGCCGGATTCCATTTTATAAAATTTCCTTTCGACTTATAATCTTCATCCGTAAACCATAAATGATGAATACAAGCTTCTGCAGTTATTCTTTTTTCTTTCAGAGGCTTAGTATTATCAAAAAGCGATAACTCTTTTGCAGTGCTAATGTGTAAAATATGTAAACGCGTATTGTGCTTTTTAGCCAGCTCCACCGCAAATGAGGATGACTTGTAACATGCTTCTGCATTCCTTATGAGAGGATGCGCAGTTACAGGAATATCATCGCCGTATTTTTTTTTAAACTCTTCAACATTATTCTTTATTGTCTCTTCATCTTCACAATGCGTAGCAATGAGTAATTTGCTCTTCGAAAAAATTGCTTCGAGTACTTCTTTTCTGTCTACCAGCATATTGCCGGTAGAAGACCCCATAAATATTTTAATGCCGCAAACATCGCGCGGATTTGTTTTTAATACTTCATTGATATTATCATTGCTTACTCCCATAAAAAAAGAATAATTTGCCAATGATCTTTCTGAAGCTATCTTGTATTTCTGCTCTAACAAATTCTGGGTTAATGTATTTGGAACCGTATTGGGCATCTCCATAAAAGATGTAATACCTCCTGCAACCGCGGCTTTACTCTCTGTATATATTTCCGCTTTATGAGTTAATCCCGGTTCGCGAAAATGCACCTGGTCATCAATGCAGCCCGGAAAAAGATATTTCCCGTTAGCATCAATTGTTTCATCAGCAGGATCATTGATGAGTGAAGGTGAGATTTTATCAATGACACCATTTTTAACCAGTACATTTAATTTTGTGATCGCGCCTTCGTTAACTACGCTGGCATTTTTTATTAGATAGGATTTCACCAGAGGTTTGTTACTTGCTTATGTTCTTGAAACGCATTTTTAATACTCCCCAGAATGCTTCTTTAAATATTTTTGTGCTCATTTTAGAAATCCCCTCTACTCTGTCAATAAAAGTGATAGGCACTTCCGCTATTTTAAATCCTAGCCTCCAGGCGGTATATTTCATTTCTATCTGAAAAGCATAACCCATAAATTTTATTTCATCAAGGTTAATGGTCTCCAATACTTTTCTTTTATAACATTTGAACCCCGCAGTGGTATCGCTCACAGGTATCCATAGTACCATTCGTACATACACAGATGCAAAGTATGACATCATTATCCTGCCTAAGGGCCAATCTTTTACTTTTCCTCCCCTGGTGTACCTCGAACCAACTGCCACATCCGCACCTTTTACACAAGCCTCCCTCAAACGTATAAGATCCTCCGGATTATGGGAAAAATCAGCATCCATCTCAAAGATATAATCATAACTATTTTTAATGGCCCACTTAAATCCATGAATATAAGCCGTTCCCAGGCCCAGTTTCCCTTTTCGCTCCTCAATAAAAAGTCTTCCCGGAAATTCCTGCTTAAGGCTTTTTACCAAAGCCCCTGTACCATCAGGAGAATCATCATCAATAATTAAAATATGGAACTGATGCCTTAAAGAAAAGACCTTTCTGATCATCTTTTCGATATTCTCAATCTCGTTATAAGTAGGAATTATTACTACGCTATCAGGCACTTATGGATTGTTTTTGCTAATATAGTTTTTGATCAATTATAACACAATAAAGTTAACAATCTTTAACAGAAACTTAAGGCAATATATTTATTTGAATTATTAAACCTCGTAAGCCCTTTTTTAGTAACTTAAATACCCAATTTCAGAGTATTGGAGTTAAACGATGTGTATCCCCAACATATTACTTAGAAAAAAAATATTTCATCCAGGGCTTTGGATTTTTTTCATTTTTACTATCCATGCCTTCCCTCTTCAATTGCATTCACAAAACATAATAGGATACCTTGAGCTTGCGGGCAGGGCTAAAAAAGATGGCAAGGACCTTTCAGGCGCTAAAGTAACGTTATATAAAAACGGGATGTTTGAAAATGAAGTGATTACTGGGAAAAATGGAAAATTTAAATTTTATATTGATTACGGTTACGATTATAAAATAACTTTTAACTATACCAATTGCGTTGAAATGTTTGTACGTGTATTCGGCAAGATCCCGAAAGAATACTATCACATTATGCCCTATTACGATTTGGGAGAAGTACCTTTTTTCGAAAACAATAACACAAACATTAACCTTGACAAATATAAAGAACCTTTCACAAAAATTGTTTTTGATGGCAAGAGCCTTTTCATTGACGATGACTCTTACCTTGACGCATTTGTAAAGGATATTTATGTTGATCCGCTTAAAGAAGCACAAGCTGAAGCGGAACGTATAGGGAAAGAAAAATCGGAACAGCGGGCAAAGCGCGAGGCTTTAGAGCGTGCTAAAGAAGAGCAGCGGATAAAAGAAGAATTATTGGCTGCAGAAGCAGCGGAAACTAAAGCCAGGGAAGACGAACTTGCGAGGTTAAAAGAAGAGCAGGAAAAACTCGCAGAGCTAACCGAGCAAGCAACACAATCCGTTAGCTCTGCCGATGTTAAACTTTTACAAGAAAAGGAAGCAAAAGCAAGACTTGAGCAAAAGAACAAATCCATTAAAAATGATTTTGAAAGTAATTTACTCGAGATAGTAGCATCAAACGAAAGGCTGGATGAAATGATGATCAAAAAAGCGCTGCCCATTGCCGAATCAAATTCAACAGTAGAAAAAATGAGGCTCCAGGCTGAATTAAAAAGCAAGGCCGAGTTTATAAGGGAGCAAGACATGTACCTCGAAAAAAAGAAACTCTTGAACCTCCAGATAAAAAGAAGCGGAGAGAAGAAATTGCTGGAGGCAGCAGCCTTTGCAGAACGAACCATTAAAATATCGATGCAAAAAGAATTGCCCAAAACCAATAAGTACAAAAAAAGCCCCACTTTTAACATTGCAGTGAATTATGAAGACGAGTGGCTAAAAGATACCAAGACAACTACCATAACTTTGAGCAATGGTATTTACGTTTACAAAAAAGAAACGTACGTTTGGGGAGCCGAATATTATTATAAGAACGAAGAAGAAATCACTGTTGATGCTTACAAAAAAGAAATGATAAATTACCAGGTAAATTAATGGCTAATAAAAAATATATATTTATCCTTTGCAGCTTGTTGTGCAATATTATTTTAGCACAAACCAGCAGTTTTATTTATTATGGTTTTGAAGAAGGGCTTACTACCACACATATACAATCCATTGAACAAACTTCAGAAGGAAGTTTGCTGATAGGAACGATTTCGGGTGTAACAAAATTCAACGGACAAAACTCCATTCAATACACAAAAAATGACGGGCTTGCGGAAGATTGGGTAACCACGACCTTAAACGATAAAAGTGGAAGCATATGGTTTGGCCATTGGGCAGGAGGAGTTTCGAGATACATCGAAAAAGATAAAAAATTTGAAAGTCTTGAATTAGAAAAATACACACGTTTCAGAAAAATTACCTGCCTGGCAAAAGACAATGCAAATCGCCTGTGGATAGCAACCGAAGGAGCAGGTATTTTGATCTTTGATATTGATTCCAATAAACTTTTTTCTATTACCAAAACCAACGGACTAAGAACAAATAATTTTTATGCCGTTTGCCAGGACAATAAAAATAATATGTGGCTGGCAAGTGATAGCGGCATCGTAATCTACGATTCAAATATAAATTTTGAATCAAATTCTGCCTACACGATCATTGACGAGAATAAAGGTTTGCCCACCAATCACATTACTGCTCTTACTCTTATTAACCAGGATGAAATGTGGATCGGGACAGCTGATTCGGGTATAGTAGTATTGAATGTACCCGACAAACTGAGCCTTAAAACTTCATCAAGTCCATTATTCAAACCAATACTATTTTCGAAAAGCAATGGGCTTAGCTCCAACTTTATTGAAAAAATTATTGAGGATGCTAAAAAAAATATCTGGATATCCACAACAGGCGGCGGGGCAATTAAAATAGTTCCTTTTGCAAGTACAGATCGTTATGAACGGATCACGAATTCACAAATCTATATCTATAGTACCAAGCAAGGGCTCAATTACTTTAACGTAAAAAAAATAATTCAGGACCGCGAAGGAAATATATGGATAGGAACTGAACTTGGACTTAACCAATATCGTGGTGACAAATTTCAAACCTTTACGGTCAATGATAGTATTGCCAGCAACCTTGTTTGGGCAGTTACAGCAGATGCCACCGGTAACATCTGGCTGGGCACCAATGAAGGCGTTTCAAAAATTTCTTTTGTCACATCTAAAGAAGGCGGAAAAGTAAGTCCCCAGGTTAAAAACATTACTTACAAAAACGGATTACCGAGTAACGTTGTACTGGCGGTTCATGAAGACAACTATGGAAACATGTGGTTTGGAACTGCATACGGAGGCGCCTGCAGATTAAAAAAGGGAAGCAATGTAATTGAAGTCTTTAATACTTCGTCGGGATTAATGAGCGATGCTGTTTATTCGATCGCCTCCGACAACAAAGGATCTATTTGGTTTGGCACTAAGGAAGGGGCCAGCTGCCTTGATCCGCTCAACGGCAAAGTAAAAAATTACACTACCCGCGATAGCCTTGGCGGAAATAATATATATAGAATATATAAAGACAGCAAGGGCAGATTATGGTTTGGGGCATTGGGAGGAGACCTATCTGTTTTTGATGGAGTAAAATTTAAAAAATTCGGACCAGAATCTGGAATCAAGCACCGGTTCATTTTATCAATAACGGAAGATAAAAGCGGAAACATATGGTTTGGAACATATGGCGGTGCAATATACATGTATGACGGACATACATTTACAAATAAAAATACAGTTAAGCATGAGTTATTTAAAATTCCTTTTTCAATTGTATCTGATGAAGAAAATAACCTTTGGATAGGCACGAGAAGAGGCTCGGCAAAATATAATTCAGGAACAAACATATTTACCAGTTATGGAAAAGAAGAAGGTTTTCCTGCTGCCGAATGTAACCCCAATGCGATATGCCGAGACAAGCAAGGAAATATCTGGTTCGGAACTACAATGGGCGTTGTGAAATACAACTCTGGTGAGGATTTAATAAATAATGTTGAACCAACTGTTTCGCTTACAGGCCTAAAATTATTTATGAAAGATGCTTCATTCCCGGAAGACGGAAAATTTGCGCACAACGAAAATCACTTATCATTTAGTTTCGTCGGGATTAGCTTAACGACACCGAAAAAAGTTAAATACTTATATAAGCTCGAAGGCTTTGACAGTAAATGGTCACCCGAACCGACATTGCGTAATGAAGTGGTTTATTCAAATTTACCTCCAGGGAAATACACCTTGCTGGTGAAGGCATTTAACGACGACGGCATAAGCAATAAAATTCCGTTGCGATACCAGTTTTCAATTTCACCACCGTTTTCGCAAACCGCAGTATTCTATGTGATCATGGCGGTGTTCATTGTGTTCTGTTTGTATGGAGTTGATCGAGTGAGAAGGAAAAATGTATTGAATGAAAAACAAGGCCTTGCGGAAAAAGTAAAATCGCTTACAAAAGAAAATAAAGAACTACAGAGGAAATTAAATGGGGAGCCTGCGGCAGAAGATGGTTCGGCGGGCGATAAAGAGTAGCCGGGTGGGTCAGTTCGAGCCTGTCGAGAACAGTGTGTTAGATTTTGTTTGAATGAAGACGATGTATGTATACATACTTGAATGCTCCGACAAAACTTATTATACCGGAGTAACAAACAATTTAGAAAAACGCCTCATCGTTCATAAGAGAGGAATCAATCCTGACTCATATACATACAAGCGGAGACCTATTAATTTAGTTTATCACGAAATATTCAATGATCCAATGGCCGCAATTCGTTTTGAAAAACGCATAAAAAAATGGTCTCAGAAAAAGAAAAAAGCTTTAATCTCTGGGGACTTGGATTCGTTGCCAGAACTCTCAAGAAGTAAAACAACAGAATCGAAATAAAGGCTCTCACACCTTCTCGACAGGCTCGAAGTGACCGTCCCCTACACTTAGATTCCCAGACAACCAAACCTCATACCGCGCACACAAACACCTTACTCTCCTTATTGTCCTTTAAAGAGAAAAGCGATTTTAAATTTACGTTAGCGACAATATAATTGGTGCGTTCGGATTTATATTCTTCTTCGATAGATACTATCTCAATCCCTTTTAACTGATCCTTGCTTTTAAAACGAATGTATACTTTGATGGGAAAATTATTATCAAGAAAATTCTCTGCATTGTAGTCCCCGTTAAGTGCTTTCCTGATCTTACTTAATTTTTTGTACTCGTAACGGTAATTATATGTAAGCGCTGAAATATCTGACAATACTGCACTTCCTGTAGGGTGACTACCCGCACCTTTTCCAACCAAAGTCTGCTTACACGAAAAAGCACCTTCCACTTCAACAGCATTATATTCATACAATACATTATAAAGATCGTCCTGCTGATTCACAAAATGCGGCATTGCGTATACACGAAATTTATCGTCCGATTTATATCCGGTACCTAGCATTTTTATTCTCAACCCCTTTTCCTTGGCATACACAATATCATCATAAGAAATATTCTGAATACCGAGATTCAATACTTGCGCTGGCTTTAATATCAAACCAAAAGAGTGCACCGCCATTAAACAAGTTTTGTAAAGCGTATCGAATCCTGCAACATCCAGCCAGGGATTGCTTTCTGCAAATCCATTTGCTTGTGCTTCTTTTAATATTTCATTGTAATCCTTATTCTCCAACTCCATGCGAGTGAGAATATAATTGCATGTGCCATTTAAAATTCCCCTAAACCTGCTTAGTAATTCATTATCATAATACTCCTCCAGGTTACGCAAAATCGGAATACTACCTCCAACCGAACCTTCGTAGATAAGCGAAACATTATTCTCCTGTTGAATTTTATAAAGTTCTGCAAAATTCTCCGCAAGCATTTTTTTATTCGCGGTAACAACGTTTATTCCGTTGCACATTGCCTCTTTCACAATTTCAAAAGCTTCATCGGCATTGTCGATTAGCTCTACTATCACATCCAGTCCTTGTCTTTTTAATATATCCTTTTTGTCATAGGTAAAATACGACATATCTATTTTACGCTGTTTACCCTTATTCTTAACACATATCTTATCAATACTGGCCTGCAATCCCTGCGAATGATTCAACACATCATACAAACCTTGTCCAACACAGCCAAACCCAAACAGTCCAATTGAAATTTTTTTCTCGTTCATAATTTATTTTTCTTCAGCGTAAATCTACTACCATATATTTAAATACAACTAACAAAAGAACACAGTTATTACAAGTGTAATCCGCATTCATCTTTTGATCTATTCGCCCAGCGCCCCTGCCTTCCTTTGCCTTTAGCAGTACAATGTATGCAACCAACTGAACTGTATCCTTGCTTTAACAAAGGATGTTCCCGCAAATTATTCTTTTTAAAATAATTTTTCATTTCAGCTTCTGTCATGTCAATGATCGGGTGAAATTTTAACATGTCACCGCTATTGTCAAATATTTCCAACCGTTTTCTATGAGGTGTTTGCCATGCCATAAGTCCTGACACCCACACATCATAATTACCTTTTATTTTTTCAAGCGGCTCTACTTTGTTTATTGAGCAGCACATATCCGGATCCTTCTTCCATGTTTGATCCTGCAGAGTGAATTTATTTTTCCAATCCTCGGGTAATATCTCCTTTACATTTAATTTTAATGATTTAATAAGCTCATTTTTATAACCAAGTGTTTCAGAAAAGTGATATGTAGTATTTAAAAAAAAAATCTCCTGATCGGGATTTATCTTTTTAAATAAATGGATCAACAATACAGAGGATGTTCCAAAAGAAGAAGTAAAAAGTATATTCTTAAAATCTTTATAAAGTTCTTCCACTCTCCTTTCGGGAGATAGAGATTCATACTTCTTGTTCAACTTCTCCAAATCCATATATACTGCAAATATACCAAACCACCGGCTAATATGTCTTAATTAGCCTCCTCTTTACTCAATAAAATTTCCGTCGCTTCATTCAGCTTTTTGACCTTAAAACTAAAATCTCCCTTTAATTTATCCCTTAGGCGATTAAGACTATTTATACTTACCAATATATCGTCAGTAATATATTGCTGAAGGTACTCTCTTAACCGCTTTGCCAGTGTGGGTGATTTTCCATTGGTAGATATGGCAATTTTCAAATCACCTTTTGTAACAATAGATCCCAGGTAAAAATCGCACAGATCAGGGGTATCGGCAACATTAATTAAAACCCCTCTTTTTTCCGCAACCAATTTTATTTTTTTGCTTAAATCTCTAATGCCTGTGGCAGAGATGGCGATCTGAACATTTGAAAAATCATCTTCAACAAATTCTCTTTGATGAATTACCAGGTTTCGGGTATACTGGGCTATCTCCAATATACTGTCCAACACTTTTGGAGCAACTAACTTTATTTTTACATCGGGACAATTATTTAATAAGGCCGTTACTTTTTCAAGTGCTATGTTTCCACCACCTATGATGAGAACCTGTTTGTTATCCAGTTTTAGGAAAACAGGAAACAACGTATTTGTTTCGTTCCACATTTTAGTTAAAATTATAATTGAAAAGTTGAATTAATTTATTGTCGTCCGCCTTACCTGATAAAACCGTTTTTGAAATTTTCCCCACCGTGCTTGCCGAAAAATAAGGATGAAGTTTTACCACATCACCGATAATAATAATCGCGGGTGCTTCAATTTTTTCCTCTTCAACAGTTTTTACAATATTGCTGATGGTTCCTAAAGCAATTTTCTCATTGGGTAACGATCCGTTTTGAATAACAGCAACAGGAAGATTTTTTTTTCCTTGACTTGAAAACAACTGCGTTATTTCTTTCAATTTACCCAGTCCCATTAATACAACAACCGTCGCATTGGAGCGAGCCGCCTGAAAAATATCATTCGAAAGTGCACCGCTGCTGGTAGTAGCTGTAATCACCCAAAAACTTTCTGACAGGCCCCTGTGTGTAACGGGTATTCCTTGTAGACCCGGGACCCCTATCGAACTTGAAATTCCGGGAACAACCGCTGTTTCAATATTAAAGGCATCAGCATATTTTATTTCTTCCCCTCCCCTGCCAAACACGAATGGATCGCCGCCTTTTAATCTTACCACATGGCCATATGTAAATGCAAAATCAACAATGAGTGTATTTATCTGATCCTGTGTATACTCATGAATATTTTTTCTTTTTCCCACAAATATTCTTGGCACATGCGGTGGAACATATTCCAGCATTTCCTTGTTCACTAAGGCGTCGTACAATACAACATCCGCAGATGCTAATGTTTTAATTGCTTTTACAGTGAGTAATTCAGGATTACCGGGACCTGCACCTACAATTGATAGTTTCGGATATATTTTCTTTAGTGTCTTCATTTTGTTCAATATTAAATTTTTGTTAATACTAATTCTGCTCTTTTTATTTTTGCGGCCTTAATAAATTCTGTCGCTTCACCTAAATATTCTTTTGCAAAACTTTCTGAAGGAACATCCTTATTTATTTTTAAAACCACATCTTTAAATTTCCCGCTTGTCAATTCCCATTTTTCGAAATGCTTATCGAACTCGTCAATGATCATATTGTGAGTATTACAATTCACGTCCTTTCCAAGCAGCAATGCTTTCGCAACATTTACAAAAACCGAATAAGAGTGGTAGATGGAATCCGCAAATGCCTTGTTCCTATAGGCTTCAGCTGCTGATTGCAATTTCTCTTCAGCTTCAAACACAATCGTTTCAACCAGATCTATTACAACACCGGCACACTCCCCTACTCCAATAGCTGTTTGGAATTCCGCTGAATGTCCCCAGTCGATTAACTCGTTTTCGCTCAGCGTAACTGCGTCTGCAAGCGGTTTTAACAATTGATAAAAATAATTTTTACCTTTCCTTTCA
Organism: uncultured Bacteroidia bacterium; assembly: GCA_964593555.1. GTDB lineage: Bacteria > Bacteroidota > Bacteroidia > JAFLBG01 > JAFLBG01 > CAZQIC01. The sequence goes on from CAZQIC010000021.1 coordinate 27,847, forward strand.
TAGAACGAGTTAAAACTTTCACCACCTTGTGATTCATTTTCATATTCTTTAAGAATTGTCCTTAATACTGCAGGGCCTCGCTTACTCGGGAATTTAATTATTTTTTCAGCAGCCTTCCCTTCACCATTCCCCAGTACACCCCCGCCTAATAGTAACTGCAATGCGGGCACCACTTTTGTTCCGGCTTTTAATGAGCTTCCATGAAAACCTATTTGCGCCATCCCATGCTGGCTGCAGGAATTCATACAGCCGCTTATTTTTATTTTGATATCCTGATCGTATACTAAATCCGGAAACTCATTATTGATCAATTCCTCGAACGCCAAAGCGGCACCAGTACTGTTTGATATTCCAAGATTACATGTATCTGTTCCGGGGCAGCTTGTTATATCAGCTGTACTACCTGCACCGGCTTTTGCAAAGCCTATTTTTTTCAGTTCGCTGTATACAGCGGGCAATGCTTCTTCCTTTACAAAGCGCAACAAAAAACTTTGACCCAATGTAATACGAATATCATCCGCTGCATAGGTCTCTGCAATTTTTGAAAACTTACGGGCGTTATCACTTGAAATGTTTCCAAGTGGCACCCTTACATGAACACCAAAATATCCTTTTTGTTTTTGTTCAATTACGTTACTTTTTTTCCATCTATTATATTCTTCGTCTACACTCACTTTAAAAGTTGTGTATACGCTTTCATCCTTCGCTTTCAAAAGATATTCAATGCTTGTTGCTTTATAAGCAATTGCAAAAGACTGAGTTTTGATCGCGATATATTCTTCCTTCACGAGCTCGATGAATTTTTCAAGCCCTAATTTTTGAACTAAATATTTTAACCGGGCCTTATTCCTATTTTGTCTTTCACCGTACCTATCAAATGTGCGTATTACGGCTTCTGTAAAAGGAATGATCCTATCCTCTTCTAAAAATTCATGCGCTGTTTTTGCAGGTATTGGCTGGGCGCCTAGGCCGCCACCGATCACTATTTTAAACCCTCTTATCTCACGGCCTTCCCTTATTAATATCTGTGGGATAAAACCAAGATCATGAATAAATGTGAGCGCATCATCATCTGCACTGGAAGAAAAAGCAATTTTTATTTTTCGTCCCAGCTCCTGGCAATGCGCGCTGCGTAAAAAATAACGAAACATGGCATCAGCATATGGACTAACATCAAAAGGTTCTTTAGGATCAATGCCCGCAATTGCAGATGCAGTAATATTTCTCACTGTATTTCCGCAAGCCTCTCTTAATGTAATATCATCCTGCTCCAGCTTTGCCCACAGTTCAGGAGTTCTATCCAGACTTACAAAATGTATTTGTATATCCTGGCGCGTTGTTAAGTGCAGGTTACCAGTAGAATATTCATCAGAAATATCAGCGATCTTAACCAACTGGCGTACGCTAAGTTTCCCATAAGGAATTTTTATTCTGATCATTTGCACACCGGTTTGCCTTTGGCCGTAAATACCTCTTGCCAAACGCAATGATCTGAATCTCTCATGATCAATGGTTCCATTGCGAAATTGAAATATCTTTTTTTCAAGATCAATAATATCTTTTTCTACCAATGGGTTTTCCAATTCTGTTCTGAAACTTTGCATATGTTTTTATTTTGTTGCGTTATAAATTCTGTACCATTCCTCGTTACTTAAATCAACTGCATAAGCGCTAGCCGCATTCCTGATCCTGTTTTTATCCGTACTTCCTATAATTGGTAATGCACCGAGTTTATACAACCAGGCTACTGCAGTTTGTTCAACATTAATGCTGTGTACTTTTCCTACTTCTGTTAATGCCTTACGTACTTTCACAGCTTTCTTATCCTTACCATTTAAAATTCTTCCTCCCGCCAATGGTGCCCATGCCATTGGTTTGCTGTACTGCTCTTTGATAAAATCAATACGGCCATCGTTAATTGCATTAGTTTGCAATAGACTTAATTCAATATGGTTGGTGACTATAGGCTGAGATAAATGTGATGCCAATAAGCGATGTTGAAAAACATTAAAGTTAGATACACCGATAAATTTTATCTTTTCACTTAACAAAAGGCTGGTAAGTGCGGACGCAGTTTCTTCTGCATTATACAAAGGGTCGTAATGTTCTAATAAAAAAATATCTATGTAATCTGTCTTTAATCGTTTTAATGATTCTTCCACACTTTTTGTAATGTGCTCTGCACCCAGATCATAATATTCTCCTTTTGCCTTCCCTGAAAATTTCCGGATCCCTGCCTTTGTAGAAATAATAACGTCTTCACGTTTAAATGATTTATTTTTTAAAGCAGCGCCAAACAGTTCTTCTATTTTTCCATTTAAATAATGATTACTGTGATCGAAGGTGTTTACACCCAATTCCAGATTATAATTAACAATGTCTTCTACTTTTTTAAGATTCGCCAATGCAGCAGTATCCCAGCGCCAGAATCCATAAATTGCTGCCGATACTTCCGGGCCCGATTCACTTAAATATATTTTTTCCATTTCTCGTTTTTATTTTTGAGGTCTCGACCGGATTCGAACCGGTGATGTGGCTTTTGCAGAGCCATGCCTTACCAACTTGGCTACAAGACCATTTTTCTTTCTTCCCGATTTTACCCGGGAAGAAAGATTTTTTAAATATTTGGTTGAGGTGTTACTCTCAAGTATGATTTTACCTCTTTAAATCCTTTCGGGAACTTTGCAGGAATATCTTCCGTTTTAATAGCCGGTATTACTACCACATCTTCGCCTTGTTCCCAATTAGCGGGTGTTGCCACACTGTAATTAGCCGTAAGCTGCAATGAATCTATCACACGAAGTATTTCGTTGAAATTTCTGCCGGTTGATGCTGGATATGTGATCAACAGTTTTACTTTTTTATCAGGTCCAATAATTACTACCGAACGTACTGTGAATTTATCTGAAGCATTTGGGTGAACAAAACCATACAGTTTTGATACTTCAAAAATCGGGTCGGCAATAATGGGATAATTAACAGTAGTGTTTTGTGTTTCATTAATATCCTTTATCCAATTGATATGCGATTCTACCGGATCAACACTTAACGCAATTACTTTAACTCCTCTTTTATCGAACTGTGGTTTTAATTTTGCCACGCTGCCCAATTCTGTTGTGCAAACAGGTGTGAAATCTGCAGGGTGAGAAAACAATACGGCCCAACTGTTATTCAGCCATTGATGAAAGTTAATTTTTCCTTCTGTTGACTCTGCAACAAAATCCGGTGCTACGTCTCCTAATCTGATTGACATGTTTTTTAGTTTTTAATTGTTTATTTTATTGAATGTATTTGTTGAATTTGTTTAAATAAAAAGCCCTCCGGTTTTTGCAGAAGGGCTTTTGAATGTTTTAAGTTTTTTATTACTTATCCATAAAGTATCCGTTCCGCGAGGGTTTTGCTACAGCAGCACATACACATATTTTTATCTATTTTTTTCATTTTATTACAATAAAAAAGGGCTTCCGTTTCTGGAAGCCCTTTAAGATGATTATTATCTTTTGCTTCCTATTTAAAATTCATCATACAGCAACACATTACTGTGTTTGCAGAAGAGGAAATCATAAATATGGAAGTGTTATTTTTCATAATGATTATGCAAATATACGAATATAATCTACAAAGTCAATAGACTATTCAAATATTTTGAAAATAACTGATTAAGAATGACTTAATCGTGCATTTATAGCCGTTTGAATTTCAACCACATTACATTTTAACACGGAAACCGGTATTGCAATGGGAGTCCCGTTTCCTTTATAACTTATCTCTAACATCTTCCTTTTTATTCCCGGCTTAAATCTCCTAATATACATATCAGGAGTTTTAACTTTTTAATTATAAATGAAGAGGGAATCATTGATCAAGCCAGTTATAGTTCTGTTGGAGAAATAAAATGGAATGATATAACAGGAATAAATACCGTAAGAGTTTCAGGGCAAGAAATTATACTTATAATTAAGGATAGAAAGATGAGAAGTACCCCCAAGAAAATTTTATTTATTGGCACTACTCCCCAATAATATATTTCCCAACTATCCATTCCAAATATTACATAATTTCCGGCTACACCAATTAATAAGGAAAAGAACATAAAGAATATGAGTTTCCTTTTGTTCATGTAAAAAACAATGTCTTGATTCATTCCGATAAATTGTACTGCAACAATCTTTAAAATCTTACTGTAAGTCCTGCATTTACTAATGCAAAACCATAACCTACTTCTGCGAAAAGAGCAATCTTAGGTTGAAGGTAATAATTTACACCAGCATGAATACCGTATGCGAGCATGGATTTTGGTTCATCAAAATAATTGTTTTCACCAAACGGTTTTCCTTTTGTTAAAGTATATCCTAATAAAGCAGCGGCATAAGGATCGAGTTTTTTGCTTTTCAAAGGAATATGAAATCCTAGTCTTCCACCTACAACAGTAAATGAGTAATCAAATCCATTTATGTTTTTAGGATTAGTGCGGTCTGTTACCGTAATTTTTTCCTTTGAATACCCAAGGAACCCGCCAAAACTTATACTCTTAGTTAACGCCGACTCAAATCTAAGGCTTATAGGAGGCATGCCGCTTCTCTTTGCTTCACCATAAACATTCAAATCATTCTTCGAAGCATTTATCATAGAAGGAAATCCAATCCCCACATGCGCCGTGTTCTGACCCTGGTAAAATCCACCCTTCTTTTTTTTCTTTGCCAAAGCAATTGTACTAAGCGAAGAAAAAAGAACAAAGAAAGTAAGCGTTAAAACTACATTTTGATTTTTCATTTCTTATTTTCTTAGCAATTATTGTTCTGAACTCGGTCTTTCAATTATGTTTGAGTTGATCATTTCATTTGGAGCAATGGTTGGCGCAGTACCTTTTGTTTTACTTGACCAAAGAACTCCGGCAAAGGTTAAGGATTCTGCATCAACACCCTCAGGAACAGTAAACCTTGCTTCTCCCTCGAACTCCGTATTTTTTGCTATAGTAGATGCAGAAAGTGTTGTACCCCATATGTCTGAGAAATCCCCATCAGGTGTTCCCATAAATACATAATTGTGTGTCCATGCGCGTTGGTCTTGCCCACCACTCGGCTTATCATAGGTCTGATCGTTTACAATGTCATGTTTAAGTGCATATATCGCCAACTTCATTCCATCTGCATAATCACTGAATGCTTTTACTTTATATTTAACTGTTATGACACTTCCACTAACAACCTTTGCAAGACCGATTCCTGCTTTTGCAGTGGTAGTTGCGAGTAAAGCGGCGTTTAAATCTGCGTTTACAGTACTATAGGCATATTGACTTTTTGTTGAATTCACTACGAAAGCAGGGATGCCGGATATACCAAATGAAGACTTAAATTTATTTACGGCAGTAGTGCTGGAACTTACACTTATATCGTCAGCACTATGCACACCAATACCAACAACTTGATAAGGATAATCAGTAAACACTTTATCAAATGCCTGCACTCCACTGGTACCGCAATAATGACACCATGTAGCAGTCACATTTATTACCAGAGCTTTATAAGTGGTAGAAAGATTGTTTACTTCTGATGAATCACCGCTGTTTTCCTTTTTACAGGAAGGAATCAAAGCAATGATCAATGCACCGGCTAATATTGTTGCTATCTTTTTCATTTTTATTCTCTTTGTTTTTATAAAATTATATTTTTGGTAATTGTTTTTTTAACTAAAAAGCGGTTATTGTTACAAATCCAATTCACTCAAATTCAGTTATTTTAAACAATGAAACTAAAATAGGTTAGCTATTTAAAGGCGGGAAAACAAAATTCGGCCAATTATCAGGGTTTTGGCCACCCAAAAATTCACTAAAAATGATAATTACTATTGACTAAGCTTAGAACCAAAAAACATTCAATTATTGGAACTCCGATGGTAGGAATTTAAAAATTATCCTGACAAAAAGATCATAAAAAAAACCGCGCCACTAAAATTTAGTGAGGCGGTTTTTTTCGCTTAATTTAACTCTGCCCTTAATCTAAAATCTTATCGTTGCTCCAACATTTGCAATGGCAAAACCATAACCTACCTCAGCAAATAAGGCAAATTTTGGCTGGATATAATAATTAATTCCTGTATGGAAACTGTATGCAAATTTATTTTTAGGTTCATCAAAATAATTGTTCTCACCAAACGGTTTTCCCTTGATCATTGTATATCCCAGCATAAGCGCCCCGTATGGATCAAGCTTTTTACTTTTTAACGGGATATGAAATCCAGCGCGGGCACCGACAACTGTAAATGAATAATCAAATCCGTTGATGTTTTTCGGGTTAGTGCGATCAGTTACTGTAACTGTTTCTTTTGAGTATCCAAGAAACCCGCCAAAACTTATATTATTCGATACAGCCGATTCAAATCTCAAACTTACGGGCGGCATGGCTTTTGTTTTTGCCTCTCCATAAATACTTAAATCATTTTTGGAAGTATTTACCATTGAAGGAAAACCAATACCCACGTGCACGGTTTTTTGACCTTCATAAAAACCTTTCTTCTTTTTCTTTCTCGAAGCTGCGCTTGCATCAGCAGTTAAGAATACACCTAATACCAACAGCGTAATTATTATTTTGCTTTTCATTTGTCTGTTTTAAACCGCTTGAGTTTGCTAAAAAAATTAATGAGTTGCAGTTGAATTAGCATTTAAATGCGCAGTAATACCATTGTTGAATACCACAGCTACAACCTCAATGTTATCTTTGTTAACAACATCAGCAGGAAGTGGAAGATCTATACTTCCTTCAAAAGATGCTCCTTTTGATATTGCACCTGTTACAATGCTGGAGAAGTCACCTGCACGAGCTACTTCATTGTGTTCCTTTAAAGAAGGATTGCCGGTTTGAGTACCTGGTATATGGTTTTCAATAGCAATGAATAACACTTTTGCTCCATCAGCATAATCTTTGAAAAATTTAAGATTGTAATTTACTTTAACTGTATTGCCATCAATTTTTTTAGAAACACCTATGCCGCAATATGCCTGACCGTTTGCACCTAATTGCGTTTTGATCTTTCCATCAATAGAAACAGATCCCGCCTGTAATGATTCCGCACCTACAACGAACTGCGGAGTGCCGGCAAGATCAAATGCCTCTTTTAATTTATCTGTTATATCATAATTCGCAACTATACCGTCTTTTTTGTGCAGACTAACACCAACGATCTGGTACTGATAATTTTTTAAAGCTGCTGCCATTGCAGGAACAGCGTTTTGTCCGCATGGATTGCACCAGTCTGCAGTCCAGTCTATAACAAAAGCCTTATATGTAGTAGATATGTTATTTACTTCACTCTCATTCGCTTCTTTCTTGCATGATACTGCTAACCCGATTATTCCCGCGAAAGCCATTACTACTGTTATCTTTTTCATTTTTATGGTTATTTAATTTTTTGTTAATGTCAGATTTCAATCGTTTGTAATTGAGGTAAAAATATTTCTTTACTGCTCAAAAAGGAACCTAAAGTTTTTTTATTTTCCCTTACCTAATATTATTTATATTATTATAACTTATTGATTATTAATTATTTATAGTATTTATTTTCTTTTATATACATGCATGTTTTAACAGATCGGGTTTACGGGGGCGAGAAAGCAGCCTTAATTATAAAGAGATGTTTTTTGATCGAGGAATCAACCTTAATTTAAAAACTTCAGAATGCGATTGGCAAAGTCAACGGGATTATCTGCATGCACCCAATGTCCGGCGCCAGGAATAATTTCTATTTGAACATCTGGAAAAGCATTTTTTATTCCGGCAAGATCCTGCTCAGATATATATCCTGATTTTTCTCCTTTAACAAATAAGGTTGGAATAGAAATATTACTTGCGACAACCTCAACACCAATATTTTCAATATTGGACTTAATTGTATGAAGGTTAAACCGCCACGCCAATTTTTTTTCTGCATCTTCCCGCCAGTATAAACTCTTCAGCAAAAACTGCTGCGTTCCTATATCACCGGGCAAATGTTGTTTTAAAATTTCTTCGGCTTCCTTTCGTGAACTTATTTTATCCAGATCAACCGCCTGCAATGCTGTTATGACGGAGCTATGATGTACGGGATAATATTTAGGTGCGATGTCTACCACGATTAATTTCTCAACCCTGTCCCCAAATTTATTTGCAAAAAACATGGCCGTTTTTCCTCCCATAGAATGACCAATGATGATTGCCTTTTTTATTTCTAACGAATCAAACAATTCCAGCAGATCATCAGACATCACTTCATAGTTCCACATTTCACTATGCGGTGAATGACCGTGATTACGCTGGTCCACAAGATAAACTTCAAAACCTTTTTCAGAAAATTGTTTGCCAATTGTTTGCCAATTATCCAGCGACCCAAAGAGCCCGTGAAGAATAATTAAAGGCTTTCCTTCTCCGAATTTTTTATAAAATAATTTCATTTGGCACTTTGAAGCTGACGTAAATAAAGCTGAATAGTATTTTCCAAACCATAATACAATGCATCTGAAATTAACGCATGCCCGATAGAAACTTCCTGCAACCCTTTTATATTTTTTGCGAAGTACTCAAGGTTAACAAGACTAAGATCATGACCTGCATTTAATCCAAGTCCTAATGAAACCGCCAACGATGCAGCATCTTTGTAAGGGGCAATCGCTTTTTCTTTATTCGCAGTAAATTCACTTGCATACATTTCTGTATAAAGTTCAACACGATCTGCGCCTGTTGTAACAGCGTGTTCGATATTTATTTTATTTGTATCAACAAACAGTGATGTACGAATTCCTGCTTTCCTAAATTCACTCACCACTTCTTTTAACAGCGATTGATTTTTTTTTGTGTCCCATCCTGCATTGGAGGTAAGTACTCCCGGAGGATCAGGCACCAATGTAACCTGTGCTGGCTTTACTGAAATAACCAAATCAATAAAATATTTTGAAGGATAACCTTCTATGTTGAATTCTGTTTTTAATTCAGGTTTAATATCCAACACATCTTTATATCGTATATGTCTTTCATCAGGACGCGGATGAACAGTTATTCCCTGCGCGCCAAAGCGTTCGCAATCTTTTGCAACTTGAACGAGATCCGGCACATTGCCCCCACGCGCATTTCTTAAGGTGGCAATCTTATTAATATTTACACTGAGCTTCACCATCATGTAAAATTAGTAATTCTATCTAATACCAAAACCGTCATTCCTTTGCCATACAAGCCTTTTTGCTTAGGTTTGTATGCTTTTTAGAGGTAATACAAAACTAATAGCACGATTTTTGCGTTATATATAATGTAATAAAGGCACCTATGCTTGCGATCGATCTTATAAACGATGAAATTCCTCCTCTGAAAACTTCAGACCTGGGGGTAAAAGCATTGAATTGGATGGATGAGTTCAAAGTAACACATTTACCCATCGTAAAAAAAAATGAGTACCTCGGAATAATATCAGAAGATGAGATCATCGACCTTAACAGTCCGGACACCAACCTTGGTGAAATAAAAATTTCTTTGATTCGCCCGTTCGTTACGACCAATCAACATATTTATGACGTTATAAAAATTATAACCGAATTTAAAGTATCCGTTATTGCGGTATTAGATGATCAACAGCGTTACAAAGGACTAATTGCAGCACACATGCTTGTACCTGCATTCTCGCAACTTACAGCAGTAAAAGAACCAGGAGGAATAATTATTCTCGAACTTAATATCAATGATTATTCGCTGACACAAATTGCGCAGATCGTTGAAGGAAATGAAGCTAAAATATTAAGCTGTTATGTAACACCTCATAAGGATTCAACTAAAATTGAAGTGACGTTGAAGCTTAACAAAGAAGACCTTTCCGCAATACTACAAACATTTTACAGGTATAACTATACAGTAAAAGCATCTTTTCATCAGAGCGAATATGATGATGACATGAAGCGCAAGTTCGAAAGTTTCATGAACTACATACGCATTTAACCTAACCCGTTAATGTTATTCAGTGTTTTTCTTTTTACAGCATTATCTGGAGCAATATCCAACAGCGAAACGATAAAGAGCACTGACAGCACATCTAATCGCATTATCAACACCATAACCCTCAAAGGAAATAAAGTAACGCGCGATCATATTATTACCCGTGAAATTCCTTTCAAAGTAGGAGATACGTTAAGCGGTGACGTCATTACAAAAAAACTTTCCAGCGCGCAACAAAATATTAGGAATACCGCATTGTTCAATTTTGTTGATGTAGAGAGAAAAGATATTGATTCTAACAGAACAGATATTTATATCACTGTAACAGAACGCTGGTACATTTGGCCGCTTCCAATTTTTGAAATCGAAGAACGAAATTTCAACACTTGGCTCGATTCAAAAAATCTGGATCGCGCCACTTATGGTTTTGATTTATTACACGATAATTTTTTAGGGAGAAGACAGGCATTCAGTGTAAAATTCAGAACCGGATACACACACCTGTTTGGCATTGCATATCGAATCCCGTACTTAGATAAAAAACAAAAACACGGCATCGGGTTTTCAATCGGATTTTCTCAGAACCACGAATTGGCTTATGCAACTGTTAATAATGGATTGCGCTTTTATAAAGACCCCGATGTATTTGTAAAAAAAGAATTCTCTGCCCGGCTTAACTATTCGTACAGACAAAAAATTTACAACAATCATTATTTCGAAGTAAGGTATTATTCGGGGGAAATTCAGGATACCGTATTGATCCTGGGAGAAAATTATCCCTATTATTCCAATAACACCAGCAAAATGAGTTTTATGTCATTGAATTATCTTTTCAGAAGAGATAGAAGAGATTATAAATATTACCCCCTAAAAGGCTATTATTTTGACTTTGAAATAACAAAATATGGCCTTGGCTTGCTAAAAAATGAAGCTTTAGATGTTACAACCCTATATTCAACATTTAAAAAGTACTGGAAATTAAGCAACCACTTCTATGCGGCAGCGTCTTTAAAAGGGAAGCTATCGGGCACTTCCCATCAACCCTATTCAGTTATGAGAGCATTGGGATACAATACATATGTTAGAGGATATGAGTATTATGTGATGGATGGATACAATTTCGGGCTCATTAAAGCCGGTTTTACCTATGAAATAGTGAAACCTAAAACATATAAATTACCTTTGATAAAGCTGGAGCAGTTTAACAAGTTTTATTATGCTGTTTACGCACGTGTGTTTACCGATTTTGGATACGCAGATAATCATGCGAATAATGAAGTAAATAATTTAAGTAATACTTATTTATTTGGCACTGGTGCCGGGCTTGATATAATTACTTATTACGATGGTGTTTTACGAATTGAATATTCATTTAACAGATTGGGACAAAGCGGTTTTTTTTTACACCTCACCGCTCCTATTTAATTTAGTTTAAATATTATGATGCAAATCGCAATATACGGACGCTGTACTAAGGAGAATACTTCTTCGCATATCGTTGATCTGCTTAAGGAACTGCAGGAAAAAAATTGTGCAATAACAATACACAAACCTTTCTATGAATTTCTGAAAGCCAATACCTCGTTCAATTCAACTATCAATGTATTCAGCACCCACGAAGAGCTAAAACAAAATACAAAACATCTTATCAGCCTTGGAGGTGATGGAACATTGCTCGAAGCTCTTGCTTATATCCGCAACAGCAGCATTTCTATTTTAGGAATTAACACAGGTAGGCTGGGTTTTCTTGCAACCGTGTCAAAAGATGAAATATCAGACAGGATAAATGATCTGCTCGCCGGAAAATTTTATCTCGATAAACGTGCATTGCTTAGACTCGAAACAAAAGAAAAATTATTTGGTGATACCAATTTCGCACTCAATGAAATTACCATTACCAAACAAGATTCTACGATGATCACCATCAATGCTTATATAGATGGTGAATTTCTTAACTCGTATTGGGCCGATGGTTTGATCATTTCAACACCAACCGGATCAACAGCATATTCATTGAGTTGCGGCGGACCATTAATAGTGCCGGATGCAAAAAGTTTTATCATCACCCCAATTGCCCCGCATAATCTTAACGTAAGGCCTATTATAATTCGTGATGATAAAGTCATCACACTAAAAATCGAGGGACGCAGTCCAAGCTACCTGGTAACAGTAGATTCGCGTTCAGGAACCATCACTCGTGATACTGAGCTTATTATACGTAAAGAAAGTTTTGATGTGAACCTGATACGATTTGAGCAGACTAATTTTTTTAATACCATACGCGCCAAATTAAATTGGGGTATGGATCAACGGAATTAATTACAATAAAATATTGACATAGATCGTTACGTGTTTACAACAAATGAAAAAAGGAACGGCACTATTTATTTTATTTATTGTTACCTGCACCACGGTTTTTAGCCAGGGTCAGGGCAAAACTCAACCCAGCACGGAACTTGGAGTATTTGCAGGAATTTCGTTTTACCGTGGTGATCTCAACAACTTCAGCAACCCACTTGTATTTATTAATCCGGCCGGAGGTTTAATGGTAAGGCGAAATTTTAATCCGCGTTTTTCTTATCGCATTAATGCATTGTATGGCAAGGTTGAAGCCTCAGATGCTAAAACAAACTCGCTTGCACAACAGCAGCGTAACTTAAGTTTCCGATCTAATATATTCGAGGGCTCATTTCAGTTTGAACTTAATTACCTTGATTTTATGATTGGCAGTGAAAAAGCATCGCCAGCTTCAACCTATCTTTTCCTTGGGGTAGGTGCATTTTATTTTAATCCTCAAGCCAATTATAATGGCAGCTGGATAGACTTGCAGCCATTAAGAACTGAAGGGCAAGCTTCTCCATACAAACGCCTTCAGCCTTCAGTACCAATGGGAGTAGGAATAAAAATGGCGCTTGGCAAAAGAGGCTGTTTAGGTTTTGAATGGGGTATGCGTAAAACATTTACTGATTATATTGATGATGTTAGCGGCAGCTATGCTGACCCTACAGTATTGGCCTCAACAAACGGAACTGCATCTGCAGCCTTATCTGATAGAAGTATTGATTCTGACCCAATCACAAATAACAATATCGGTCGTCAGCGCGGTAACTCCCAAAACAAAGACTGGTATTCTTTTTTAGGCATTACATTAAGCTTTAAGTTCAAACAAAAAGAGAATACCTGCTTTTACTATAATTAACTCTCATAAACTTGTAAATTCGCCTGAATTCATTGAATTTTATTCAAATAACAGCCATTTTATTTACTACTTTTGCCCCCTCGTATCTTAACAAAGTTTAACAAGCCACAAAGGCAACTATTTAATATTTTCGATGTCTCTGAAAGAGAAAGTTGATCTATCAAAACTCCCAAAACACATTGCCATTATAATGGATGGTAACGGACGTTGGGCACAACAACAAGGGCAACACCGTGTTTTCGGGCACGAAAATGGAGTAAGGTCGGTTAAAGAAACTGCAGAGGCAGCGGCTGAGTTAGGGATTGAGTATGTTACATTGTACGCTTTTTCCACTGAGAACTGGAACAGACCTCAATATGAAGTTGATGCATTAATGCAATTACTTGTAGCGACTATAAACAGTGAAGTAAAAACACTAAACGAGAATAATATACGTTTACTTGCCATTGGAGATTTAAAAAATCTTCCGGAAAATTGCTACGAGGAGTTAACAAATGCCATGGTTCAAACGTCTAAGAATACAAGAATGAATTTAGTATTGGCTCTTAATTACAGTTCACGTTGGGAAATATTAAATGCTGTTAAGCACCTGGCAGAAAAAATTGAGAAAAAAGAAATGAAAGCAAGCGAGGTTAACGAGAATATTTTTGAATCACAGCTTTCGACAAAAGGAATACCCGATCCTGAATTGATGATCCGCACAAGCGGTGAACAACGCATCAGCAATTTTTTATTGTGGCAGCTTTCATATGCAGAATTATATTTCACAGAAAAGTTGTGGCCCGACTTTCGTAAAGAAGATCTTTATGAAGCAATAATTAAATACCAACAGCGCGAACGCAGGTTTGGCAAAACGAGTGAACAAATATTACAAAATGAATAAATTAATCAGCCTGATTGGAATATTGTATTTATTGTGTGGCTCGTTACAGGCTCAGATAACATTGGGGAATGACTCAAATGCTATTTCCTATTCTTCACCAAAAGAATATGAGTTAGCCATGCCAACGGTTACTGGCGCACAACAACTGGACAGGGGAATAATACTCGCACTATCTGGTCTTGCTGCAGGAGATAAAATAAAAGTGCCCGGTGATAAAATCGCCCAGGCCATTGATAACCTTTGGAAACAGGGCCTTTTCGAGAATATAAAAATCACAGTAACTAAAATTGTTGGCAGCACTATTTTTCTTGATATCTATCTTGAAGAAAAACCACGGATATCTAAAACAGAATTTCGCGGGGTCAAAAAAAAGGACAGAGAAGATCTTGCAGAAAAAGACGGACTTCAAAAAGGACGGGTTGCAACTGAATCACTTCTTTCCCTTGCCAAAACTATTGTAAAAGAACATTTTGTAAACGAGGGTTATCTCAATACAAAAGTCACGTTGACCACCACACCCGATCCGGTATTAAAAAACAATATCATTGTTATCATCACTATCGAAAAAGGACAAAAGGTAAGGGTACAGGACATTATTTTCCATGGCAACACTTCTATCAGTGAAAATAAACTGAGACGTTCTTTAAAAGAAACAAAAGTAAAACGCTGGTGGAATGTTTTTAATTCCGGCAAGTATCTTGAGGATAATTATGTGGCCGACAAACCAAAAATCCTAGAAAAATATAACGCAAAAGGATTCCGCGATGCAAGTATTGTAAAAGATACTGTTTACAAAATAAGCGAGAACAGGGTAAACATAGAGATCACTGTTAATGAGGGCAGGAAATACTACTTCAGAAATATTACCTGGGTAGGCAACAGTAAATACAATTCCAAAGTTTTAGATGCAGTTTTTGGAATTAAAAAAGGAGATGTGTTTGACCAGAGTATGTTGGAACAAAAACTTTTCATGAATCCGAACGGGAACGACATCAGTTCATTGTATATGGATGATGGTTATCTTTTTTTCCAGATCACACCGGTTGAAGTATTTGTAGAAGGAGACTCCATTGATATGGAGATGCGAATTTACGAAGGCAAGCAAGCCATCATAAATAAAGTATGGGTATCGGGCAATACAAAAACCAACGACCATGTTGTTATGCGTGAGGTACGCACCAAGCCTGGTCAGTTGTTCAGACGCTCCGATATTATTCGTTCACAGCGCGAGTTAGCGCAATTAGGATATTTTGATCCGGAAAAATTAAATGTAAATCCAATTCCAAATCCGGCAAACGGAACTGTTGATATAGAATACATTGTTGAAGAAAAACCATCCGACCAGATAGAGCTTTCAGGTGGATGGGGAGGAAACAGAATTGTTGGAACTCTCGGTGTTACATTCAATAATTTTTCTTCAAAGAATATGTTTAAAAGAAGTTCCTGGAGACCATTACCTGCAGGTGACGGGCAACGCTTAAGTGTTCGCGCGCAATCGAACGGGGTGTTTTATCAATCCATTAACGCATCTTTCACAGAGCCGTGGCTAGGAGGAAAAAAACCAAATTCACTTAGCCTTACAAGTTATTACACAGTTCAATCCGGAGGAAATCAAAATAGCGCAGGAGATAAAATCCCTCGTGCCGACAGAAGTTTTATGACCATCACCGGTTTTTCTGCAGGGCTTGGTAAACGTTTGAAGAGACCTGATGATTACTTTTCTCTATACGCGGAAGCCAACTACCAGTATTATGTTGTAAATAAATACGGCTCTATTTTTTCTTTCAGCGATGGTTTTGCCAATAACATTAATGGTAAACTTAGTATCTCCAGAAACTCTATTGACAAGCCTATATTTGAAACAAGCGGTTCTAAAATAAGTTTCACGGCTCAACTAACCCCACCTTATTCTCTTTTTAATAAAAAGGATTACTCTTCAATATCGGAACAGGAAAGATATAAATTCATCGAGTATCAGAAGTATAAATTTACAGCCGCATGGTATACTAACTTAACAGGCATAAAATCTACTGAAGGAAAAGAGGCACGAAATTTGGTATTGTACACCAAAGCCGGTTACGGGTTCCTGGGAATGTATAACCAAAAGGTAGGACTTTCACCATTTGAACGTTTTTATCTAGGAGGTAGTGGATTAACAGGATATGCATTGGATGGCAGAGAGATCATCGCACTTCGCGGGTATGATGATCAAACATTGTCACCAACAACCGGATCGGCTTTTGTAAATAAATACACCATGGAGTTGCGTTATCCTCTCTCATTGAATCCGCAGGCAACAATATATATGCTTGGATTTGCTGAAGCTGGTAATGCTTGGTCAAAGGCAAAGGATTACAACCCTTTTCAATTGAAAAGGTCGGCGGGAGTAGGATTAAGAATATTCCTACCTATGTTTGGATTGCTTGGATTTGACTATGGATGGAGGTTTGATGATGTACCCGCTAATCCGGGGATGCCAAAAGGCCAATTCCACTTCACCATTGGTGCAGCTTTAGGAGAATTATAAGGTGCAAAAGTTTTGTTGCGCCTGAATTAATTTTAGTAAATTCGCTCTCAATATAAAAGGGCGTATTTAATGAGAAACATTAAAATACTAACCATGAAAAAAATTGTTTTATCAGTAGTTTTTATTGCAGCTTCGGCTCTCGCATCAATGGCCCAAAAATGGGTTTACGTTGATACTGACTATATACTTAAAAATATTCCTGAATATAATGCCGCTCAGCAAGAATTGGATAAACTCTCTATTCAGTGGCAGCAAGAGATAGAGGCCAAATACGGTGAAATAGACAAGTTATATAAAGCCTACCAGGCCGAACAAATATTGCTTACCGAGGACATGCGTAAAAAACGCGAGAACGAAATTATCGCTAAAGAAAAGGAAGCAAAGGATCTGCAGAAATCAAAATTTGGTGTCGACGGAGAATTGTTTCAAAAACGCCAGGATTTAGTGAAACCTATACAGGACAAAGTTTACAATGCCATTAAAGAAATGGCTGCTAAAGGAGCTTATGCGGCTGTGTTCGATAAATCCAGTGACCTTACCATGCTTTATGTTGATGTAAAATTTGACAAAAGCGATGCGGTACTAAGTGCTATGGGGTACAAATCAGGAGGCACATCTCAAAATAAAAAATAAAATAAATAACCTATGAACCTTTTAAAGAGAGCTTTAGTTTTAGTTTTTTTTGCTGTAGTATCGTATTCATTGTCTGCACAAAAAACTGCTCACATCAATCTTGATTCGTTAATTTCATTAATGCCTGAATCGGCCGAAGCAAAAAAAGCACAGGAAGAATATATAAAACAGTTGGAAGGAATGATCTCCACTATGCAGACTGAGTTTGATACAAAGTATCAGGACTACATGGCCAACCAAACTAAATACAGTGCCCTGATCAAAAGTTCAATGGAAAAAGATTTACAAGATCTTCAAAGAAGAATTCAGGAATTCCAGGGAACTGCGCAACAGGATCTTCAAAAGAAAAATGAAGAACTGGCAAAACCAATTTACGAAAAAGCAAAAAAAGCTATTGACCAAGTAGCAAAAGAAAACGGCTACAAGTATGTGTTGGATACAAGCACAGGAATTGTATTGTATTCCGAGCCAACTGACGATCTTCTTAATCTTGCAAAGAAAAAACTAGGAATAACAGGTGCTCCTAAACCGGCTGTTACTCCGGCTGTAGATCCTAAAAAAGATCCAGGTAAATAAGCCTCTCCTAAACCCTCTCCAGTAGAGAGGGCTTAAAAAATTATTTTGCCCAAAAGCAATAATATATCTGCTAATAGTCCAATAGGCGTTTTCGATTCCGGTATTGGAGGACTAACTGTTGCGAACGCCATTTTAAAATTACTTCCAAACGAGAGACTAATTTATTTTGGTGACACTGCGCATTTACCTTACGGAGATAAGTCACCGGACTCCATAAAATATTACGCCATAAGAATAAGCCAGTTTTTATTGCGGCAAAACTGTAAAATGATCGTGATTGCCTGCAACACCGCCTCATCAATGGCTTACGAAGTTGTAAAGGAATTTGTAGGCAACAGCATACCTGTTATTGATGTTATTGATCCGGTAGTAGAAAAAGTAACGCAAGGGAAAAAAATAAAAAAGATCGGCATCATTGGTACAAAGGGAACCATCAAGTCTGATATCTACGCGAAAAAAATTAAATCGATCAACAAAAAAATTGATGTGGCATCATTGGCAACACCCTTGCTGGCATCCATGATAGAAGAAGGTTTTTTCAATAATAAAATAAGCCGCACAGTTATCAATTCCTATTTATCACGGCCCAAGCTAAAAAAAATTGATTCGCTTGTATTGGCCTGTACCCATTACCCATTGATAAGGCCTGAGATAGAAGAATACTACGGTAAAAAAATTGACATCATTGACTCTGCCGGTATTGTAGCCAAAGCTGTGCAGGACGCATTAAAAAAGAAGCACCTGTTAGCAAAAGGAAAATTTCCAAAGCACCATTTCTATATTTCCGATTACACCGAATCTTTTGAAAAAGCAGCCCGCATATTTATCAAAGGAAAAATAAAGCTGGAAGAGGCTGCGATCTGGAAGTAAACTTCGTTCAAAATCGTAAAAAATCACCCTGGTCATCTTTCACAATTTTTTGCAATAACCACCGTTGGTTAAATACATTAAAATATACCTATAAAACAAAATACATGAAAAAATTAGAATATGAATTGAATTCCGCTAGACACAGGTAGACCATTTATTGGAAATTTATATCAATTCTTTTTGCCATTTCTATGTGTCTCCTATCCAAACCCGCCATGGAAATTTTTAATTTGTTTACACTAATATATTGTTACACTTTCGTTTTTATCCTCTTAATC
>CAZQIC010000022.1:0-7286 GCA_964593555.1 uncultured Bacteroidia bacterium
ATAATGTATCCTACAATATTTCTGATTTACCCAATGGAATTTATATGGCAACATTAACGACTGAAGAAAATAAAGTAACATCAAAGATTATCTTAACGAGATAGGTGACTAGGTGGTGGAGTGATAGGGTGATAAGGTGATGGAGTAATAAAGTGATATCACTTGGTGGTATAAAGTTCGGCCCCTCAGGGGTCGTTTTTTTTGTGGTGATTTTTTTATAAACCTACGACTCCTCCGTAGTCGTTTTGTTTTGAATAATAATAAACAGATAAGTCGGTAGAAATTTCAATCGACTCCGGAGGAGTCCAAGCTATATAGCCTATATGTTTATACCACACACCACAAACCCAGCGGGGTTGAACAAAAAACCTGGGTGTTATTCTCTCACCAATTTCCTATCTCTTCCAACTGCTTTTGGATCAACTCCACTTACGAGAATTGTATCGTTGTGTAAATAGAAACTTCTTTGTTTTATTTCGAGAGTGCTACTTAATAGAATGCTGCCTTGTTTGATTGTATAGGTTCCATTGTCTCTCATGGTTCTCAAAAAGGTAGGATACTTATAGGCGTATGTAGAATCTTTGCGCAAACGTAATTTACAACTCCCACTTTTTACAAACGTTTGGGTTGTACAACCTATAAGAATGATGCAGCAGAAAAGAAATAGGTATTTCATAAAATAAAGGTAGCCATTTTAGGAAAACCCAATGATGTGCTACGACTTTGCCACATCGATTACTCTTTCCGCTTTATCCAACTTTGACAACGACAAACGTACAATACAATCTGTGGTGCTTTTTAAATCATGGGGCACGTTTGCTTCTAAAGTAATTAAATCTCCTTTAGTTAATGCAAGTGTTTCACCATTCACACCAAAATCAATACTGCCCTCAAAAATTTCTATAACAATTGGAAAGGCGGTTTTGTGTTCTTTCATCATTTGCCCTTGTTTCATGAGAATACGAATTTCTTTTGTGCTTTCTGTTTCAAACAAAACACTGATAGCAGGTTTGCTATCGTTATAAACTAGGCTGTTGGTGAGGCATGCTGTTTTCATAAATTTAAAGTTAATAAAAGGCCAGTTCGATGAAGTACCGCTGGCATTGAAATTCGTAATATTACTTTGTAATAATAATCTTGCGTATTTCTACAAATGCATCTGTTTGTATTTGTACAAAATAAACGCCTTGAGAAAGGTCTTTTGTATCTATTTCTATCTTTTCTTTTTTGGATTCAGAAGTATGGATGATTTCCTTTCCTGTAATATCTAAAATAGTGATTGCTATAGTTTCATATTTGTTGAGGATAGAAATTGAAAAGTAGTCCGATGCAGGATTTGGAGAAATGAAAATACCATTATTAAATAGGGCTTCTTCAATCCCAACATTTAATGTAACGGGATTCGACATCACTGAACATCCTGTATTTTGAAATACTTCAAGGGTGTATATTCCATTGATAGTAGTGGCATAGCTATTGGATGTGGCTCCAAAAATTGCCGTTCCATTCAAATACCATTGATAGGTTGTAAAAGTAGCTGGCACACTTAATACCGAACCGGCAACATTTATTGTAGGAGCTGTTGCAAAAGTAATTGAATAATTAAAAGTATCTAAGCCATAACTATTACTTACAATTAATACAATATTAAAAGGTCCAGATCCTGAATAGGTATGGGTTGGTGAAAGTGTTGTAGAAAAATTACCATCACCGAAACTCCAGCTACTTGAGTTGTCTCTTACGCTCACATTATTAAATTGTATGGTATTGCCACTCATACAAGTGAAATCAAACCATGCAAATGGAGGAAGCGGAGAAGAATGATATTCATCTGCACCAATGTCGGGTGTTGTTGCATCTCTCACTTCATCCTCAATATCGTCAGGAATCTCTAATAGTGGCATTCCTGCAAATTGCATATAGGGTGAATAAGAATGTAAATCTGTTGAACTGAAAAAGAAAGGTTCTGTAGAAATGGAGTTCATTTCCAAACCAAGATCCGATCGTATCGAGTCGATTGTCGGATACCCTTGACTTTGTATGATTCCTATTATTGAATTATACTTTCCATAGAGATTGTTATAATCTGAAGTGAAAGTAGGTGTTGCCGCAACATACAAACTGGTTAGACTATCTGATGCAACACAATTGTTTTTAAAAATGACTTCTGTAGCGAGATAAATATAAACACTTCCGCTAATGGAATTGTTTTCTATAATAGCATTTGGAGAAGTGAAAATTTCGATGGTTTTTTTTACTGGTGTATAAGCTGTTCCGGAGGTGCTAGTGTAAGCGGCTGAAACCGTTGCGCCTCCCGAAATCATATTGTTTCGAATAGAAACAGGACGATACATGCTTCCGATATTACTATACTGAACTTTGATTCCACTAACACTTGCGTTAATAATATTGTTTTTTTCAAGATAGATGCCTGCTAACCAGCCATACTGCCCGTCAAGCACCATTCCATTTTCAGGGTAATTCACGGTGTTTTTTATTATCATTACACTATCACCTGCAGAGTTTCCAAATTCACCACTCAAGCGGATAGCTGTTTTTACGGAGTCAAAAACGCAATTCTCAATATCATGAGGACCGCCATGTTTTCGTGAACCGAAAAACGTGACAGCTGAAAATGAAATACCGTTGTCGAGATTAGAAAAAGAACAATTTCGAATATTCAAATTCCCAAAACTATGAAGTACCGACATTGCATTTCTACTCAATGGATTATTTAATCCAATTATTTTACAATTTTCGAATAAAATATTAAAAGAACCTGCTACTTCCATTCCTTTGTATAGATAGGAAGAAGACGAAGGTTGAACTGGATTCCACGAAAGATTTTTGAACTGGATATTTCTGGAGTTGTTTATGAAAGTAAACGGAAACAATACGTCATCGGGATTGCCACTTTCACTTTGAAATGTTATGGTATCGCTAAACATAAAATTTCCAAAACCGATATTAGAAGAATAATAACCAGCGCGAATGTTAAATGTTACTGGACCAGAAACGCCAACTGTAAAAACATTGCTAACAGCTGTAATAATGTCTACATAGTCGGGACTAACACCACCAACTGTATAAGTTCCATTTAGTTGAGCTATTGAATTATTACTATAGCTGATTGAAAAAAGGGTGAAACACCCTAGAAGTAGTTTACGCATTTAGTAAAGGTAGTGTTTCTTTTTTGTAAGGGGATTTAGTATATCTTATCCTGTTCTTTCATTTTTTTAATTCCATATTTTATGCAAAAGAAAGCAGGGATTGCAGTAATTAAACAAGCTCCTAAAAAGCCTATTATGAAGAATAATTTGTTTGTATTGTCTGTTGTTTCAGGCATTCTTGTTCCTAGTTGGGCAAGGGTAAGTATCGATACTATGCCTAGTAGACAGCCGATTAGCAAGAGTGTTAGGCCTAGGAGTTTTTTCATGCAATGAAATTAAACATTTTATTTAAGATATGTAAAATAATCTAAGCTCTTTTGCTATTACTAGACTTTCAGTTTAGCTCTTATGTAAGGATCCAAAATGTTTATTTATGTGCATTCTTAATTATGTTGCACCATAATCATCTTGGTATTATAGCTATTGCCTATCTGATCATACACCTGAAAAAGATAATTTCCATTCTGCAAATCTGAAACATCCACTGTTTCGTTCTTACTGTTTAACATTCCTCCTTTTATGTAGCGTCCGTTCACATCATTTATTTCGTACTGAAAAGTTCCGTCTATACTAAGTTCAACATTTAAATTCTCATTAACAGGATTCGGATATGCTTTCATAAAATCTTTTTTCACAAAAGGTGGATATGCCATTTGCATGGGAGACAATGCAAGAATAATCGGATACAAATTAAATGTTACCTCCATAGAATCACATTTGTCTATTACTTGCTGAAGTGTATAATCCGACATAGTTGAATCCTGCGATGGTGCATCACCAATCACCAACATCAACCGTTTATTACCCGGTGTCCAACTCATTTCTTCTACTGTTTTTACGATTGCATCGTTTACCGATTCTGGTGTATCCGGATTACCGATGGTTTTATAGTCCGTAAGAAATTTTTTCATCTTTTCGATGTCGTAAGATAAATCCAGACTGTTATACCAAAAATCATAATGCCAGTTTTTATCACCGTATTCGGCAATACCAACTTTTACATTGTTAAATTTTTCAAGATAGTCGAGGATAAGGTCCATGCTCTTTTGAACTTTTTCAATATCATCTGCCATGCTTCCTGTTTTATCAATCAGAAAAACAATATCAGTTCCATCATCAATTCTTGTTGACATGATTTCTATAATGGAGTTCAACAAGCTGTCTGCATCCGGAGCAAAGAAAGGACGGCCATGTAAACCGTTGGATAGGGAAGTAAAATAACTGACAGCCATTTTGCTGTAAATGCTGGTATCATATAAAGGAATAATTTTATTCAGGGAATCAATCACTGTTTCTTTCACATCATAAGCAACGTGTACAACCGGTTCGGAATCAACATAGGTATGTGCTTTAATAGAAGTACAAACATTAGATTGATGAGCTTTAACAGGTTCTTGAATTTCGGGACTTTCTTCTGCGAGAGGTTCGGTGATTTTTTCTTTTGCTTGAACCACATCTTCAGTGGGATTATCTAAAATTGCTTCTTCCTGAGGAGCATTGCATGAAAAAAGGATAGAGGCAAACAAAGGAAGTATCCAAAGGGCAGAACGGAAATTGAAAGCAAGTTTTTTCATGACGCAGATTTTTAGATTACAAATTGAAACAGGTTGCTTTTACAACCATTTGTCATATAACGATTGAGAGTATGAAAAGATACAGTGTATTTTGCTTTAGATTACCGAAAGGTTTGACCCCTCTGGGGTCATATGGGTTTGGGTGATGGTTTTTTACCAAGCTTCGACTCCTCGGGAGTCGTTGATTTTCTTATATGATTGTATTGAGGTTCATCTATTTTGATTATCCGAGTCCAGAGTGGTTGAACTCTATCTGAAGTTGCAAATTGCAGAAACATACACATTCACTTTCTTGCCACCATCTTCTCCAGGGATCCAATCTTTAAAACCCGTAACAATCTTTTCGATTTTGTCTCTGTCTTCAAAACTATATCCTTTTATTTGTTCAAATCTCATGGAGCCGTCTTTCATAACGGTATAATCTATAAATACTTTTCCACGTGCTTTTATGTTTTCTTTCTTGAAAGATTGGGTAAGGTAATCAGTAAAATCTTTGTAAGTAGCAGAATTAAAAACAGGATATTTTTCAGGAACAACAACATAGTCCATTGGCGGTTTAGGCTTTAAAGGACGTATCACATAAATAGTATGTTTTATATTGGTAGTAGTATATGGTTTTAGTTCGGAATTGTAAATGGTTAGTTCACATTCGAACGGACCTTCAAAAGCAGTAATGAATTCCAATTCAAACTTATTTTTATACAATCGAAGAGGAGAATTATGTTCAAAGAAGACAGAAATTTTATTTATGTCTTTAATTTTTGTTGTGTCAATTTCTATATAAGCTTTGTAGTTTTCGCCTGCATAAAGTGTATCCTTTAGTTCATAAAGTTTATAATAGTAGTTGTCCGGAAATTTTTTAATGTCCTTTGATAGTTTCCAATTTTGTGCGAAAGTGGAGAAGGGGATAATAAAATTAAAAAGGCAGACGAAAAGGAATAAAGATTTTTTCATGCTATTAAATTACGAATTTTATTTCAAGGCGGAGCTTAACGCTGGGTTTGCTTACTTCAATTTCCATACTTCTGCATTTTCAAGCAAGATGGACGTGGGACACTTATTTCATCTTTTGCTTTAGTTAGCAGTCCTGTTTTAATATCCCGTTTAAAAACAACA
Organism: uncultured Bacteroidia bacterium; assembly: GCA_964593555.1. Lineage (GTDB taxonomy): Bacteria > Bacteroidota > Bacteroidia > JAFLBG01 > JAFLBG01 > CAZQIC01. Next base: position 5,861 of record CAZQIC010000022.1, read on the forward strand.
ATGTTGTCAGAACCTGCATTTGCAACCAACAGAAATTTTCCACTGTTCTCGATCAGAAAACTCCGCGGATGTTCTCCAAAGGTAGATTGATTCGCAATGCGTTTCAGTTTTCCGGTGTTTATATCAATAGAAAAAATGGAAATAGTGTTTTCTCCTCTGTTAGATGCGTACAAAAATAATCCATCAGGTGATATGTGAATATCCGAACAGGAATAAGCATCTTGAATGGTTGCATAAGAATTGGTTCTTTGTATGGAATCCAGTTTGCCGTTTTTATAACTATAGGCTGAAACGGTTCCGCTCAATTCTTCAATGCAGTATGCGAATTTACCATTGGGATGAAAAGTAAGGTGACGTGGACCACTGCCAGGAACAGTATTTACATTCCATTCTTTCTTTTCAGTCAAAGGTTTTTCGTCATTCGCATTAAACTCAAATACTCTTATTTTATCAGCTCCCAGATCCGTGAAAAAAACATAGTTGTTATCCTGAGAGAACACGGCTGAATGAATGTGTGACTTGTCTTGCCTGTTTTTGACAATGCTGCTGTCCGTAAATTGAATGGTCTGACAAGCAGTGTTGACTGAACCATCTGCATTTGTTTTATAGACCGAAATATTTCCTTCCGTATAATTTGCATTGATAATAATATTGCTGAGCTTGTTGACTGAAACATAAACAGGATTTTCTCCCATGGCGGATTGTTTATTTATAAACGAAATGTTTCCGTTTGTGCTGTCTATTTTAAATGCAGTTACATTTCCGTGTTTAGGAAGCTTAGTGTCTGTGCAGGAATAAAGAAATTGTCCGTTTGGAGAAAGCGTCAAAAAGGAAGGGTTTGTAAGATCTTTACCTGTACTTACTTGTTTAGCTGTTCCTGTTTTTGTATTGAATTCAAAAACAAAAATTCCATTGTCAGGTTTTCCTTCGGTATACGTTCCAACAAATAAAAAAGTACTTTGGCCAAAGATAGAGAAAGGGAGGAGTAGGAAAAGTAACAATGATTTCATGCTATTAAGGTAAGAACTTTATTGAAGCCTGATAAGACAGGGCGCTCCTACGGAGCTCTTTTTTATCCTCATTTATCTTTTTAGAAACAGTTTACCCCTATGGGGTACAGTTTGGGTGTAAGCGTTTACGCCAAAGCATGGGGGCGATCTCCATTGCAAGTAAGATCCTACCATAACCAGCCCCATCGGGGCGGCCTGTTTATAATTCAGTAACGAGAGAAAAAATCCAGCTCCATAGGAGCGGCCTGTATCTGCCGATGGATCATTTTCGGCACCACTCGGCTTCACAACCGTCAAATAGCGAGGCGTGCTCGCTATCACAGTTTGATGATTTTATTCACCTCCTGGTTTTATTACTGTGAAATAGCGAGGCGTGCTCGCTATCACAGTTTGATGATTTTATTCACCTCCTGGTT
>CAZQIC010000022.1:7386-46698 GCA_964593555.1 uncultured Bacteroidia bacterium
TTATTACTGTGACCCACTTCCCAGGCTTACGTGAATTAATTGTATTGTCATACATCGCTTCACAATAGATAGTTGGTAAATAATATCTTCCTACGTATGCAGCATTTAATACAATTCTAAACGTGCTTGTTTTGTATGGAGAAATATTGAAATAAGTATACACTCTGTCGTCACGGATATCCTGGTAAGTTGGATAATCACTTTTGATTACAGACTCTGCTTCTTCCATTCTTGTGTTATGAATTTCCCAACCGCTTGGGAAAATTTGTGACAATGCCATTTGCAAGTATTCACCTTTTGTTCCCGGATTGGTAATCTGTACCTCGGCAATAAAGTCGGTTCCTTGTTCCAGTTTTGTTACATCAATGGATGAACCTGTCATGTTGGTGTAATTAATAACCACTTTCAGATCGTTGTCAACTTCTGTCTGGTCGCCAGTTTCAGGAATACCTTCTAGAATAATTCTTGCAAACATAATTCCTGTTCCGTTATTGGTCACAGAAATGTTTCCTGCACTTGCATTTTTAATTGCCATGTCAATTTGTTTTACAGGCAATTTGGTATTGAGTGCAATCGGAGCATTGTTGTTTATTTTCACATTGTATTTCATTTCTTTGCTTGTTCCACCAAGTGCAGCAAACTTAGAAACAGAAATTAAACAATAAGCAGTTGTTTGAGTACTCATCCAATAACCAGAGCTCAATGCTTTTGAAACGGATTTTACAACCGGCCCGGCTTTTACTTTTTCGTTTAACAATGTTAATGTTTCCAAAATCATTGCATCATCACGGTCGTTTGAACCATAACTATAACCCATCTCACGGTAAGGAGTAGTTACATAAGGTAAACCGGTAATTAATTTTTTAGCAACTTCTGGTTGACCAATTTTTGCATAAGCAGCAGCCAATCTCCATTTTGCAGAAACAGATAAATTTGGTAATTCTTTCAATCTGTTCATAGCACCCAATTCAGGAGCTTTTGCTAAAGCTAACGTATACAAACGATAGGCTTGGTCTAAATCATAGTTGTAAGAATAGTAACCATGATTTGTTCCACGAGGCGTCCATGCATTAGCTTGGTTGCGTTGGTAACGTTTCCAGTTGTCGATTAATCCCGGAGGCAAGGCGTATCCTTTTGCTTCTGCTTCTAATAAGAAATGTCCAGCATAACTTGTTCCCCAATAATCCGCATCATAATGTCCCGCCCAATAACTCATTCCTCCGCTGGATGTTTGGAAAAGTTTGATGCGTTCAATTCCTGCTTTGATATTTTTATCAATTGCAATTTTGAAATCGCTGTTTAGTTCCATGATGTCGCTTAGGAATAATTGAGGGAATACAGATGATGTGGTTTGCTCGATACAACCGTGAGGATATTCAATTAAATATTTCAAGCGTTCACCTAAATTAATAGGAGGGATGCTGGATAATTCAAGAGTTCCTTTATTTGTTCCCGCCATGCCGGCTGGAGTGAAAGGACTATCCCACGTTTTACCTGCATCAATAATTGTTTCAATTACGTTCACCACTTTCGGATTTGGATTGCGCACATCAATTTCAATATCGTATGCCGCTTTTTCATTTCCGCTGGTTGCAATAATTTTTACTTTACCAATACCAAGTGCTGAGTTTACTTTTAATTTAAAGTTTACCACTTCATCACCCACTTCGGTAAACGAAATTGATTTTGATTTTCCATCAACAGCAGTAAACATATTGTTGGTTTGAATTTCTACTTTCACATTTTTTACATGTTTTTCCATTGCGAAAACAGAAACAGGAAGATCAACTTCTTCACCCGGACCAACAACACGAGGTAATGTTCCAAGTATCATTAATGGATCGCGGACAGGAGTTGTTTTTTCTGATGAACCGTAAGCCGACTTGTAACCCGCCACTACCATTGTTCTTACAGAACCAACATATTGTGGCATCATAAATTCGTGATTAGCAATTTGTCCTTTTTTCAAAAAGTAAGGACCCATGAATTTTACCATCGGTTTAAAACGGTTGGCTTTATTTCCACCTTTGTTTCCTGCTTCACCGTCACCACCAATCGCTAATATGCGGGTTAGTTCTGCTCCGAAAGCACCCATCACCATATCAAACATATCCCATGTTTTTACACCCAATGCTTCACGTGCATAAAATGCGCTCCAAGGATCAGGAGTTTTAAAACGGGTTAAGTCTAATAATCCTTCATCTACAATGGCAATGGTGTAGGTCATTTCTTTTCCATCTTTTTCAGAAACAGTAACAACAGATTTTGTCTCCGGTTTCCAAACGTCAGGCGTTTTAATAACAGGTGTTAAATGTGTTGCAGGGTCTTCCACCGAAATAGGAATCACACCATACAAACGAATTGGTAAATCGTTGAGCGTTTGTGCATGCGGCTGAATCATTGTTATGTTCACATACACGTTCGGTGTCATGTCGGCCGTTACCGGGAAATTGAAAGTTGTTTCACCTTTTTTCGTTTCTGCCCAAAAAGCTTTGATCACTTTTGAACCGCTTTCTACACTTATTAATGCACGACCTTCTCCAGAAGATGGAATGGTTAACTTCACATCTTCACCAACATTGTATTGTTTTTTATCGGAGCTGAAAGATAATAATGTAGCACCTGAATTTCCTTTTGGAGATTCTCCTGCCCAAGCTGGCCAATCGATGTAAACCGTTTGTCCTGTTCGGTGTCCGCTTTCTTCATCGGTTACACAAACATAGAAACGTCCCCAATCTGGGCGGTTCACACGCAAGGTAAATTGTCCTTTACCATTCACCGTTGAAATTACCTGGTCTTGAATGGGTTGTTTGTATTCGTTTCCTACATAGTTTGCTAAATCACCACTGTAAGAATCCCACCACCATCTCCAGCCAACTTTGTACACTTGTACTTTTAATTTGCTTTTCGAAACAGGTTTTCCATCACTGTTTAATGTTACTACTTTTATAACGTGATTTGTATCGGTCACCAACATTCCTGAAAATTTATTTCCTTCTGGAACTTTCATTCCCACATAACTTTCGTATGGAGAATATGGTAATGAGAATTGATCAATACTGAATGCACCACCTTTTTCAAACACGCGTACTTTGAAACTTGCTTTCAACATTCCGGGTGCAGCATCGTTTACTGTCAAGTCTGGTTTTACAGATGCTTTACCTTCCTGATCTGTATTGCCATCAAAAATAGTTTGTGCTTCGGAAGTAAAATTTCTTGCAACATCATCAAACTGGTACTCTTCGTATTTTTTGAAAGTAGTATTTGATTCAGATAAAGTAACTTCTACTTTTGCATTTAAATCTTTTGCAATTGCACCCACTAACCATTTCGCTTCCAGCGTTCCGTTTTCATCTTTGTGTGCAACAGAAAGTTTATCGCCTGGGAAAGTCAATTTGATTTTCAAGCGATTCGGCATAATCGTTTCTATTTTTATGTTCTTGGTAAACCAAGCGCCACCAACCTTTATACGAGCTGTCCAGTTTCCTGTTGGAGAACTTTTTTCGGTAGTGGTTGTGAAATTATAAAAACCGTTTAGCCCGACTGTCTTAGTCATTTTTCTAAACACTTGTCCTTGCGGATTCAATAATTCGAATTGCACGGGATGGTTTTTAGGAAGAGTGTTTTGTTTGTCTTCCAAAATAAACGACAAGAATAAAGTATCACCCGGACGCCATACACCGCGTTCACCATAAATAAATCCTTTCAATCCTTTTTGAACTTCTTCACCCGAAACATCAAATGCGCTGAGTGATAGAGAAGAGCCATCATCTAATTTTAAATACCCACGCTGATTGCCAACTTTCGCAATCATTAAGAATGGTTTACGTTTGAATGTTGCATCGCACATTCCTCCGCCATCTGTTTTAAGTGTTTTTAAAACTTGCAATTGATAGTCGTAAATTTCAACCGTTGCATTTTTAATTGGAGCAGTGGTAATTAAATTGGTTACGATAAATTTCATCGAACCATCTGTTCCGCGTTTTGCAATTAAACCTAAGTCTGAGGCAAGAATGTTTCTACTAACTTCTCTATTACGGTAATAATAATTCTTGCAAGGATTATCACGATCGTTGTAATCATAATCGTAATATTCATAATCATCATAATAGTAATCGCCATAATAATCCCAATCGTGTTCATCATCGAGATCATCAGTTCCATCACTCATTTCCTGCATGCCTTCACTTTCTTCTGCATTATCAGGTTCAGTACTTTCGCACTTATAAGTAGAGTATTCTTTTTTGAAAGAAATAATTACTTTATAGATAGCACCCGGCTCCGTTTTGATCAACTCGGCAAGGTCAAATGAATAGTTGTTCCATTTGCCCAGATCCATTGCACTTTTTTGAGTCAGTTGAATTGTTTTTTTCAAAACAACTTTTCCAACTCTTCTCAATTCACGATTTCCTTCCATGTTATTTACCTGAAGGAATTGAGGAATATTTTTTTCGTAGATCTTTAAGATCTTAACATCAACAGCTTTTAAACTAACTGCTTTGAAAGGGAAGATCAAGCCATTGGAATTTGGAAGGATACAGCCTTTGCCAATTAATTCAACACCTGGTTTAATTTCTTCGAACAGAACTTCCATCACATAACGTTCTTTCAAAGGCATTCCTAAAATATTTTTAACACCCAATTCAGCAGTGATGGTGCGAGCTCCAACTTGACGAACATTTGGATAAACGCGCACTTCGTTGTCCTCAATAATATATTTTAAAGTTGAACCACCAGAGATAGTAACAAGTCCATCAAGAACTTGATTTTCTAAAATAGGATCAGAAAACTGAAGTACAGCATATTGTTCAGGAGATTGAATCACTTTAACATCAACAACTTTAAAGTCGCCTAGTGCAGGAATGTCAACAATTTTACTGCCTTTTATAGCTACATCTATTGAAGCACCATCCCATTTAACTTCAACTATTCCAGCTTTTTCTGTACGCTGAATTCCTTCAACAGTAAAACGAGAAATGGTTCTGCTTCCTTCGTGAATCCATGTAATAGCAAGGTTTTTACCATTCTGAGAAACGGTAACAACTTTTTCCATTGCTTGTGGATTCGCAACATCAGCAGTAGAAAGTGTTCCTTCCAAACGCTGCGTACGCAAGGTTTTTTTGTCGGTTGTGGTCATGCGATCTACAAACACTTCATACGATTGTTGCATGGTTTGAAATTCGAATTCGAATGTTTCAAAGTCGGAAGGAACTTCTAATATATCTGACAGAAAAAATTCTGCATTATAATGTGTATTCGGTGGAAGTGGTTTCTCTGGGCGGAATTCAAGAGTTCTGCTGTCTAACCAAACAGTCGTTCCTTTGATAGAAGGAGAAAAATCAAAAAGTTTTTTGTCAATCGGTTTTCCAATTTCAATTGGAGACTCCATTTCATTCGTAAGCAAAATTCGAATGGTAGATTCATTTGAAATAATTCCTGAAGTATAGGCGTTGATATACGCTCCAAATGCAGGATTAGTGTCAGTTTCACCGTATGATGAAGTTTTTTTACTGAATACAATTAAGCAAATCATCCCAACGGCAACAAGTCCGGAGATGAGTACTAATAGTCGTTTTGACATTTTTGAGAAAATTTTTTTGGGTTAGTTTTTTGAGTAGAAATTATTTCGTGATGTAAATGTATGCCAAAATAACATTGTGTTATAAATTGTTAAATAATATTTATTTTGGGTAACAAGGGGGATATTTGTGCGTTATGGGATGGAGATGCCAATTACTCAAAAAAGCCAATTTTCACCTGATACATGTTCCATTTTATGGAAAACAACACTTTACAGAATCTAAAGAATAAAAACGACTCTAATTCTCTAACTATGAAATTAAACATGCTCCTTTTACTATTCAGTATTGGCACAATCTTTAGCTCTTGTGTTGATAAAAAAAATGTGCCAGAAGCCCCAAAAGTAGTTTCGAAATCAGCCTCTCTTATTATAGGTAATCCTTTAGATTGTGGAGTAGAGAATATTTCTTTTTTTCCGGTTGGAACCAATTACAAGCCAAAAATTTATGAAGGAGGGGAAGTTGCAAAGGTGCTAAAAGAAGCAGTATTGAATTTTTCATTAAACAGCAGAGGCTCCTATAACGATGTTAGTGCTGAATCAGAGTATATCAATGGAAATGAGAACGAATTTGATATAAGAAACATCTTGTTTTACGACCGAAAATCTGGGCTGACGTATCCTTTGGTTTCGGACACGGTTCATATTTTATCTTTTGCCATTCATAAAGAATTTCCCAAACCGATGATTTTCTATAGAATTGTTAAAAAGGACATAAATGTAGATTCTGTATACAATTCACAAGATGCAATTATGCTTTTCATTTCTGATATTTTTGGAAAAAACATGACACAAGTAACCCCAGATGATGAACAGTTTTTGGAGTATTCCTATTATCCTGAAACGCAAAAAATACTTATTAAATCGGCTATTGACAGAGATGGCAACAAAGAATTTTCTTCTTCCGATGAAACAAATTTTAGAGATATGAATATCAATGAACCCAAAATGGGGCGTGAAATATTTTCAACCTCTTTAAAGGATTCATTGCGTTTTCAATAGCGGAACGTTTTTTGTTATTAATTAAAAACAACCGTTTATCAAAATTAGCGAATAAATTAATCATAAATACTTAAATTCGTTGTCACCCAGAGCGAAGTCGAAGGGCGTAAATTCGTAAAAATCCGTTATCCGTACCATATTATGAAAATATCAAGAAAACTATTCTTCATCATTCCGGCAGCCTTAGCGCTAGTATCGGCAACAGTTATTATTCAATCCGATAAAGAAGAAGCCATCGGCCAGATATTAATGCAGAGCTTAAACAGTGTGCATTACTCCCCTCAAACCATTGATAACGATTTTTCCCAAAAAGTATATAAATTGTATTTACAACGCTTGGATTATAACAAGAAGTTCTTAATCCAATCAGATGTGGATGAACTGAAGAAGTTCGAAAAGCTGATTGATGAAGATATTAACGCAGCAAAATTTGCATTTTTTGATAAATCGTTCGATATTATCAATGCCCGCGTAGAAGAAGCCAAATCTTACTATAGCGATATTCTTTCAAAGCCTTTTGATTTTACTGCTGAAGAAACTATTCAGTTGGATGCTGAAAAAGCAAACTATGCTAAAGACAAAAATGCTTTAAAAGATGAGTGGAGAAAATCCTTGAAATACCAAACACTTGCTCGTGTGGTGGATATGATGGAAAACCAAGAAAAAGCCCATGAGAAAAGTGATACCGTTAAATTAAAATCCAGAGAAGATTTAGAAGTAGAAGCCCGCAAAAAAATATTAAAAAGCAATGATGATTATTTTAAACGCTTAAAAGAGGTTGACCGTGACGATAGAATTGCAATTTATTTCAACGCAATTGCAGGAATTTACGATCCTCACACAGAATTTTTCGCTCCGAAAGACAAAGCGAACTTTGATATCGGCATGACTGGTCAATTAGAAGGCATTGGTGCACAACTGCAGGAAAAAGATGGCTATATTAAAGTGAGTAGCATTGTTCCCGGTAGTGCTTCTTATAAACAAGGACAATTAAAAGGTGGCGATGTTATTTTAAAAGTTGCACAAGGCGAAGCGGAACCTGTTGATGTGGTAGATATGAAAATGGACGATGCAGTAATGTTAGTAAGAGGTAAAAAAGGAACAGAAGTACGTTTAACGGTGAAGAAACCCGATGGCAGTATTTTAATTATACCTATTGTAAGAGATATTGTTGTTTTAGAAGACACCTATGCACAATCGGTTATTTTAAAAGGAAAAAAGAACATCGGCTATATCAAATTACCATCGTTTTATGCTGATTTTTCAGGTAAAGGAGGAAGAAGCTGTTCGAAAGACATAAAGAAAGAACTGGAAAAATTAAAAGCTGAAAATGTAGATGGAATTATTTTGGATTTGCGTTACAATGGTGGCGGTTCGTTGCCCGATGTAGTTGATATGGCTGGTTTGTTTATAGATAAAGGTCCGGTTTGCCAAGTAAAACAAAAAATGACTGGAGCGCAAGTGCTTGAAGACAGAGAAGCAGGAGTAGTTTATGATGGTCCGCTTACGGTAATGGTAAACTCTAATTCCGCATCCGCTTCCGAAATTATGGCAGCAGCCATGCAAGATTATAACAGAGCATTGATTGTAGGAACATCTCCTTCTTCTTTTGGAAAAGGCACCGTTCAGCGGTTCTTCAATCTGGATGATTATTTGCCACCAGCGTATGCAAACATCAAACCTTTGGGAGAAGTGAAAATTACTACTCAGAAGTTTTACCGCATCAATGGTGGAACCACACAATTAAAAGGAGTTATTCCTGATGTTGTTTTGCCTGACCCTTATTACTTATTGGATCAAGGAGAGAAAGAGCAAGATTATCCAATGGCATGGGATGAAATTACTCCGGCAAAATATGCAACATTGAAACAAGCCTATTCTGTTTCTCAAATAAAAACCAACAGTACAGAGCGCGTAAAAAACAATCCAGGTTTTGGAATTTTGAATGATGCTGCTAAACGTTTGAAAAAACAAAAAGACAATACCGTTGTTTCCTTGAATTTTGATAAATATGTAGCAGAACAAAAAGCATACAAAGCAGAAGCAAAGAAAATGGAAGCGCTGGATAAAGAAATTGAAGGAGTGGAGGTCGTTGCATTAAAAGCAGATGCTTTCCCAGAAAGCGATACTGTAAAAGTGAATAAGAACAAAGATTGGTACAAAGCACTCCGAAAAGATATTTACTTGCATGAAACTGTTTCGATTATGAATGAGATGAATAATGGGGTGACAATGGGTAAATCAAAAGAGAAATAGTTTGTTGATTGAACGAGTATAAAATTTTGTGATTTGATTATTATTATAGACCCTTCTGGAAACAGAAGGGTTTTTTTCTTTTGGGATGTTTGTTTCGGAGCGTCATTGCGAGCGAAGTGAAGCAATTTCGAAGTCATTCCCCTCTCCTTCTTAGAGGAGTTAGGTACAACAAAAAAGCCCTGCATTTTCATGCAAGGCTCAATTAGTAGTAGTTTTTCTGTGTTTCTGTATTATTTCACCAACTCACCATTTTGGTAAGTTTGAGTAGTAGTAACTTTTCCTGTTTCATCATACCATGTCCAAACACCATCTTTTTGTCCATTGTTATCATAAATACCTTCAAAATTTTTATTTCCGTTTTCGTGGTAACCTGTCCAAGTTCCCGTATTTACCATTCCTGTAGCAATACCGCCTTCGCTGTGTTTTTTACCATTTTTATGGAAATGAGCAGCTTTTCCGATTGTAAAGTTGATTTCCGACTCTAATTGACCGTTATCATACCATACTTTCCAGGTACCAATCATGATTCCGTTACTATAATATTCTTCTGTACGAACGGTTCCGTTCTCGAACCAGTTTGTCCATTTGCCATCTTTTATAACGTTAACCGACTGGCGAGCTTGAATTTCTTTGGCAGCAGTAGCATCAACAGATTTACCAATTACAACTCCTTCACTTTTTTTGTTACCGTTTGGCCAAGTTTCAACTCTCTTGTCTTGTGCATTTGCTGTTAAAAACAATGCAATTGCTGCGAATGTGAATACAATTTTCTTCATTTTGTTAGGGATAATTTTTATAATACAAAGATATTTAAATATTTTTAGCTCTGATAAATCAAAAGACTATATTTATGATGAAATATTAACCTCAAAGGTTGCATCAAAACGGATAATATGGCTAAAACTAAACGGATTCTTAATTGTGTGCCTTCCCGCGATAAGCAGGATGATTGGCAAATGGACAAGGCAAAAGAAATGGGGCTTAGTCCAAAAAAGAAACCTCTTCCAAAATCGGTCGATTTGAGAGCTGTTTGGTGGAAAGTAGGAAATCAAGGTGAAACCGGAGCTTGCGTAGGTTGGGCAACAGCCGATTCGTTATTAAGGTATCATTTTACAAAGGCAAAAAAGATCAAACCGGGCGAACGTATGTCGGTGCGCTTCATTTGGATGGCTTCTAAGGAAATGGATGAATATGTCGACTATCCAACTACGTTTATAGATGATGCTGGAACAAGTTTAAAGTCGGCACTTAAAGTAACCCGGAAATTCGGGGCTTTAAAAGCCAACCATTTTGCATTTGATGGTAAACTGGTAAAGATAAAAGAAGGCAATTTTTTAAAAGTGGCTTCTAAGTATAAAGTGAAAGCCTATTTTAATCTCACCAAAAAACAATCGGGGAAATTAGAATTATTTAAAGAATGGCTAGCGTTTAACGGCCCAATCCTAACCTGCCTAGATTGCGATAGTTCATGGAATGATGTAAAAAAGGATGGCTTATTAACTAAGTTTGATAAAAAATCGGTGGAAGGAGGACATGCCATTTCAATTGTTGGTTATACCGAAACACATTTTATTATTCGTAACAGCTGGGGAACAGATTGGGGGCATAAAGGATTTGCCTATGCGAACTTCGATTATGCAAAGGCTGCTTTTAAAGAAGCGTATGGGATTGTGATATAAGAAAAGATAAGAGTCATTAACAGGGAGATCTCGTGTTGCGGCACGGGATGACAGTTTAAAATAACAAATAACAAAAACGATATGATAGTAAATCAAAAACTCAGCAAAAATTTTTCTTTGCACGAATTGTTATTAACGAGTCATCGTAAGTTTGATGACGCGCAATACAATCCTTCACCAGAAGTGGTGGCTAATTTAAAGGCATTGTGTGTAAATGTGTTACAACCATTGCGTGATGCACTGGCTACGCCTATCACTGTTAATAGTGGTTATCGTTGTCCTGCTTTAAACAAATCCATCGGTGGTGCTAGTAAAAGTCAGCACATGACCGGACATGCAGTAGACATTATTGATTTGACGAATGGCAATGAAAAACTGTTCAAAAAAATAAAAGCATTGAAATTACCTTTTGATCAGATGATTGACGAATTTGGTTTTCGTTGGGTGCATGTTTCTTTTGATCCCAAACGCAACAGAAAACAAATTTTGCAAGCAAAAAAGGATGCAAAAGGAAAAACAATTTATGTTACTCCTAGCTTGTAACAATATAGATTAGACGTTCGTCATACCCTTCGACTCCGCTCAGGGTGACGAATTGAAAATTTGTAGCGTGTGCCTCCAAAAGGGGAAGTAGGAGAAGAAATTATAATCGCACATCAAAATAAATATTTAAGGTATGAATTTATCAATCAAAAATCTTTCAAAAACCTATTCAAATGGCCTAAAGGCATTGAATGATATTAATCTTGAAATTGGGAGCGGAATGTTTGGCTTGCTTGGTCCGAATGGAGCAGGTAAATCTTCATTGATGCGAACCATTTCTACTTTGCAAGAAGCTGATAGCGGAAGTATTATGCTTGGAGATATGGATGTGCTCAAACAAAAAGATGAGGTGAGAAAAGTGTTGGGTTATCTTCCACAAGATTTTGGTTTTTATCCACGTGTTTCTGCTTGGGACATGATTAATCATTTTGCTATTCTGAAAGGAATCAACAATCCGAAAGAACGTAAAGAAATTTGTGAATCACTTTTGAATCAAACCAATTTGTTTGAAGCCAGAAAAAGAAATATCGGAGATTACTCCGGAGGTATGCGTCAACGTTTTGGAATTGCACAGGCCTTGTTGGGAAATCCTCAGTTGATTATTGTGGATGAACCAACAGCAGGATTGGATCCGATGGAACGTAACCGTTTTCATAATTTATTGAGTGAGATTGGAGAAAATATCATTGTGATTTTATCTACACACATTGTAGAAGACGTTCGCAACTTATGTTCAAATATGGCAATTATGAATCAAGGAACAGTATTGTTGTATGGGAAACCAAATCAGGCAATAGAAGATATGAAAGGAAAAATCTGGATGAAGCTAATTGATAAAGAGCAACTGACAGAAAATAAAGCAGCACATAAAGTGATCTCTACAAAAGTGGTGGAAGGGAAAATTCAAATTCATGTGTTTAGTGCAACGCAGCCGGATGGTTCTTTTGCTCCTTTGGTAGCGGATTTAGAAGATGTTTATTTTGCGACCATCACGAACTAAAATGTAAATAGCGTCAGTTCGAGCGGAGTCGAGAACAAGCCCGCTTCTCGACTCCGCTCGAACTGACTGCGAAAAAACAATATTATAACGAATTAACTCTATTATGTTAAAAGAAATCTTCTTTTTCGAATTAAAACTCTGGTTAAAAAAACCGGCTACTTATATTTACTTTTTAGTGTTTTTTATTTTGTCTATGTTTGTGACCGCTGCTTTGGCTGGTTTGATTGGTTCGTCTGGCGATTCAAATGTTACTATCAACTCTGCAAAAGCAATTGCTGAAAATTTAAACGGACTCATCACGGATTTAATTGGAATTATTATTCTGATTACAATTATTGCCCCTGCTGTTTACAAAGATTTTCAATACAACATGCATCCTTTGTTGTTCACTAATCCGATTTCAAAATTCGGATACATGTTCGGTCGTTTTTCTGCTTCTTTTTTAATTGCAATGTTTGTGATTTCGGGCGCGTTGGTTGGACACATGATTACGTGTGCGCTTCCTGGTATTGAGGCGGAGCGATTGGGTGCTTTTAATTTGATGAATTACGTTCAGCCCTTTTTATTTTTTGCTATTCCAAATACTTTATTAGTGGGCGCTATTTTCTTTTCTGTAGTTACGTTTTCGCGCAATATGATTTCGGCTTATGTTGGTGCAATCATATTATTGGTTTTAAAAGGGATCTCTCCAATTCTGCTTTCTGATATTGAAAACCAAGATTTGTCGGCAATGTTAGATCCTTTCGGAGATCAGGCTTTTGCGAATGCTACTAAATACTGGTCGGCTGAAGAACAAAATACGTTAGGGATTCCAATGGGTGGAATATTAATGTATAACCGCTTGTTGTGGGTTGGAATTTCTTTGGGAATAAGTGCCTTGACTTTTTATCGTTTTCAGTTTTCACAATTTAATAATCCGGTTTCATTCTCCTGGTTCAGAAGAAAAAAACAAGAAATGAAATCCATTGCATCTGTTCCGTTGATGTCCTTGTCGGATTTGCCAAAAGTAAAACAAATTTTCACTTTCAGATTTACTCTGTACCAAATTTGGTTCTTGGCAAAATTTGAATATTTCAAAATCATTAAAACTATTTTCTTTGTAATTATTGCTTTGTTGTGTGTGTTGGTATTGACATTGGTTTCGCCATTGTCGGCACAAATTTATGGAACGCCAACTTTATTAGTCACGTATCAAGTTTTACAAATTAGCGGTGTCATCTTTATGTTGTTTGCGCCCATCTTAATTGTTTTTTATTCAGGCATTGTGGTTTGGCGTGAAAAGGATTCGAAGGTAGATGAGTTGGTGGGCGCTTCTCCGATTTCAACATGGACTTCCTTTTTATCAAAATTGATTGGATTGGTGTTGATGCAGATGACTTTGTTGGTGCTGATTATGCTCACCGGAATTTTTATTCAGTTGTATGATGGTTTTTATGAAATAGATGTTCTGTTATACATACAGGATTTGTTTGGTTATAAATTAATCGGGCTTACATTGTTATGTGCTTTGTCGATGTCGATTCAAGTTATCTTCAATCAAAAATTTGTAGGGTACGCAATTTCTGCAGTCTTGATTGTGGTGTTGCCAATCTTAGCAAGTAGTATGGGTTGGAACAATGGTTTGTATCAATTCAATAGTAGCGGTCCGCGTATGGTGTATTCAGACATGAATGGATTCGGTCATCAATTGTTTTCATTCTTGGTATTCAAATCGTATTGGGTAAGTTTCGCAATGATTTTGATCATCTTTTCGAACCTGATGTGGATTCGTGGAAAAGAAAAGGGATTTAAAATTCGTTTACGTATTGCAAAGTTTTCATTTAATCGACCGGCAAAAATTGCAATGACTTTAAGTATATTGGCTTTTTTACTTTTCGGTGGTTTTATTTATTACAATACCAATGTATTGAATAAAAATATTTCGGAGAAGAAGCAGGAAAAGATGCAGGCAGAGTTTGAGAAAAAGTATAAACGTTATACTAATACTCCTCAGCCACGTATTGTTGCTGCAAACTGGAATGTGGATATTTTTCCTCAAGAAAGAGGTGTGAAAATGAATGGGTATTATTTCATTAAAAACAAAACGGATAAACCTATTGATAGTTTGTTGGTGAATTTATTTCCAGATATAAATCTAATTTCGATGAACTTTGCTACAGAATATGGTGTGACACTTCCTTTGGATGATAAAGAATCTGGTTTTAGAATTTACAAACTCGCAAAAAAATTAATGCCTGGTGATTCAATGAAAGTAAGCATGACTCTAGATTATTTTCCAAAAGGATTTAAAAATTCGGATGCAGGAACTTCTGTTATTTACAATGGAACATTCTTTAATAGTATGTTTTTGCCAAGTTTTGGTTATTCAGAAGGTTCTGAGTTGTCGGAAGATTCGGATCGTAAAAAATATGGTTTAGGTAAAAAGGAACGCATGGCGAAAGTGAACGACTCTACTGCTTTAAAAAACAATTATATTTCAAGCGATGCTGATTGGATTGACTTTGAATGTACCTTGAGTACGGTGACGAATCAAATAGCAGTTGCTCCTGGATATTTATTAAAAGAGTGGGAGAAAGACGGAAGAAAATATTTTCATTATAAAATGGATTGCAAAATTTTAAATTTCTATTCATTCTTATCTGCACGTTATGAAGTGAAACGCGACAACTGGATTCCAAATCCCGGCTCCGCAAATAAAGAAGCTGTAGCGATAGAAATTTATTATCACAAAGGACATGAATATAATATAGATAAGATGATTAACGGAATCAAAAAATCACTTGATTACTATACTAAAAATTTCAGTGCTTACCAACATCGTCAAGTTAGAATTTTAGAATTCCCGCGTTATGCAACATTTGCACAATCGTTTCCGAATACGATTCCTTTTTCAGAGGGAATTGGATTCATTGCAAAAGTGGATACATTAGATCCGGAGTCGGTGGATTATCCGTTTTATGTGACTGCACACGAGGTGGCGCATCAATGGTGGGCGCATCAAGTGATTGGTGGAAATGTTCAAGGAGCAACAGTGATGTCGGAAACCATGAGTCAGTATTCCGCATTGATGGTGATGGAAAAAGAATTTGGTATACAAGCGATGAAGAAATTTTTGAAGTATGAGATGAATACCTATTTGCAACAACGTGCAATGGAAAGTAAAAAAGAATTGCCATTGATGTTGTGCGAAAACCAACAATATATTCATTACAACAAAGGAAGTATTGTGATGTATGCTTTACGAGATTATATCGGAGAAGATTCTTTGAATGCTGCTTTGGCGAAGTACATCAAGAAAGTGGGATATCAAGAACCACCCTATACCAATTCGGTAGAGTTTGTCAATTTCTTGAAAGCTGCAACACCCGATAGTTTGCAATATGTCATCAATGATATGTTTGAGAGCATCACGCTGTATGAAAATAAGACAACCAAATGTTCGTACACGAAAACAGCGGATGGGAAATACAAAGTGAAGATTTCGGTAAATTGTAAAAAACAAAAAGCGGACAGTGTTGGAAAAATGAAAGAGGTGGTCGTTGCTGATTGGATTGATGTTGGGGTGTTTGGTAGCAAAGAGGTGAAAGGTAAAAAGACAGAAACTGAATTGTATTTGAAAAAACATAAAGTAACTGCAAAACAAATGGAGTTTGAAATTATTGTGAATGAAGAGCCAACAAAAGTTGGAATAGATCCTTACAATAAATTGATCGACAGAACTCCGGATAATAATACGAGATTGATGACCGACAAGGCTCCAGCTAAAGATGCAGAAGAGGGTGGAGCTTCGATTACGATTGGGGGCTAAGCGAAAAATTGCTCGCAGATTTCGCAGATTTTCGCAGATTTTTTATTTGCTGTGTTTCCTCGATAACGTCATCCCTTGCCATCCTTCGACTTCGCTCTGGACATGCTGGGATCTCCCTGTTGCGGAGACGTTGTGTTTTCGGATTAATTGTCTTCGACAATCGGATTTGATACTAGTGTAAAATTTAAAACTACGATTATGAAAAAGCTACTTCTATTATTTACTTTAATGTTATTTACTATGAGCACATATTCTCAAGAAGATGTAAAAGGAATTATCACTAAAATCATGAATGACCAGGAAGCTGCCTGGAACAAAGGTGATATCGATGGCTTTATGTCGGCCTATTGGAAAAGCGATAGTTTGAAATTTATTGGGAAGAATGGAATTACTTACGGTTGGCAAAATACGTTAGATAATTACAAAAAAAATTATCCCGATAAAGCAACAATGGGAACATTGGACTTTACCATTATTAGTATAGATGAAGTTTCTTCAAGTACAGCTTTTGTTGTTGGAAAATGGCATCTAAAAAGAGACAAAAGTGATAAAGGGGATGTTGGTGGCTATTTTACCTTGGTGTGGCGAAAAACAGAAACACGCTGGGTAATTACGCTAGATCATACGAGTTGATTTTCTATTATTTCCCTTTCCCTTTATTTCTCTGCATCCAATTCACATCGTTTGTATCGTATCTACTACCGCGTTTTGCTTTGTACACTTCAAAACGTGATTTGGTGATTGTTTTTGGCCAAGAGTTATTTTCTTCATTGATGTCGGCTGTTTCTTTAAATGGATCAATCAAAATAGATTTTACTTCTTTGTATTTCACAAAAGTCTTTTCAACATTTTGTTCGTTTTTTCTCCAGATGTAGGCGCTAATTTGTTCTGTTTCGCTTGTTCCGTCAACAAAATTCCATTGAATGATAATTGGCATTACCAATCCTCCTTTGTTTGTAAAGGACAACTCATAATAAAAATTATTGGCGAATGCTTTTATATCTTCATCAGTAAGCGGATTCAATTTTGCATTTGCATTGTACTTTACTTTATCGGGATACATTAATTTTGGCGCTTTGTTGTAAAAATAATAATCCCTCAAAGCAGTATCTGTATCTACCAAAAATTTCATTCCGCTTTGTTTGTTTCTGATTTTTGAAACGTTTTGAAATTCTTCTGTTTCTTTTATTTCCGGACGCTTCCATGTTTCCATTTTTTCTGGAACTTCTTTTGAATTTTTTACGGTGAACATTTTTACTCCATCTAAGGAAATGTCAACAGGATCCGTATCATAAAACCAACCTCTCCAAAACCAATCTAAATCTACACCTGATGCATCTTCCATTGTTCTGTAAAAGTCGGCAGGAGTAGGGTGTTTGAATGCCCAACGTGTTGCGTATTGTTTGAAAGCAAAATCAAAAAGTTCGCGACCCATTACTGTTTCTCTCAAAATATTTAGAGCAGTACACGGTTTTCCGTATGCATTCGCTCCGAAATTATTAATGTTCTCACTATTGGTCATAATCGGTTCTAACTCATTTTTAGTTGAACGCATGTAATCCGTAATTTTATCAGCTGGTCCTCGATTAGATGGATAATTATTGTCAAACTCCTGCTCCGTCAAAAACTGACAGAATGTATTTAATCCTTCGTCCATCCAACTCCATTGACGCTCGTCACTATTAATGATCATTGGGAAGAAGTTGTGTCCTACTTCATGAATAATTACTCCAATCATTCCGTATTTTACTCTTTCGGTATAAGTTCCATCTGTTTCTGTTCTTCCATAGTTGAAACAAATCATTGGGTATTCCATTCCGTTAGCCGCTTCTACACTTATTGCAACAGGATAGGGATAATCAATGGTGTATTTTGAATACGTTTTGATTGTATGCGCAACAACCTTTGTAGAATATTTTGAATAGAGTGCATAGGATTCTTTCGGATAATAACTCATGCACATCACATTTTTTTCGCCTTGTTTGATTGCCATTGCATCCCAAATAAATTTACGAGAGCTTCCCCATGCGAAGTCACGCACATTTTCTGCGCTGTATTTCCATGTTTTGAATTTTGATTTATCAGGATTTTTTTCTTTTTCTTTTGCCTCTGATAAGGTTGCAATTTCAACAGGCTTGTCGGATGTTTCTGCTTGTTTCCATTTTGCGAGTTGTTCCGGAGTTAATATTTCATTGTAATTGGTGCAGGTTCCAGTTGCAGCAATAATGTGATCGGCAGGAACAGTCATGCTTACTTTATAATCGCCAAATGCCAATGAAAATTCACCTCTTCCAGTAAATTGTTTGTTGTTCCATCCACCATAATCGTTATAAACACACATGCGTGGATACCATTGCGCCATGGTAAATAATGCGCTTCCATCTTCAAATGGTTCGTAACCACCTCTTCCTCCAATTCTTGTGCGTTCTGGAATTTTATAATTCCATTTTATTTTAAAAATAAATTGTTGTCCCGATTTTAAAACCTGAGGCAAATCAATACGCATCATGGTGTAGTTGATGGTGTAAGGAAGTTTTTTTCCTGCTGCGTCTTCAACATAAACAATGTTAACTCCACCGCCATCCAGTTGCTTTTTAACATCCAAACCAACCAATTGCTGATCGGTAACGGGCTGATTGATTTTACTCCCATCAAAATAATTGGATTCGTTGCTTGGGTTGTGTTGGTTTTCGTCAAGTTGCAGCCATAAGTATGAAAGCGCATCGGGCGAATTGTTGGTATAAGTAATTTGCTCTTCACCTTCCAGTGTCAAAGTCTTTTCATTAATGAAAGCATCAATCACATAATCAGCTTTTTGTTGCCAATATTGATTGCCGGGTGCACCAGATGCTGATCGGAAATTATTTGCATCGGGCAAAATGGTTCCTAGTTGCTCAAACTTGTTTCCGTGATTGGATTTAGGATTGTTTTGAATATTCTGAGCAAAGAATGAATTTGTAAAAAATAATGCTGCTATTAAAAATGTAATTTTTTTCATCAGAGAGATAAAGGTTAAATTTGTTCTAAATCTAAGAAAAAAAGGCATAAGTGATGCTCAATTATGATGAATGGTTGGTATGGCTTATGGTAATTCCTTAGATTTGTTTAATGGTAGGGAATTGTTGCCGCAGACCTGTCAGTCGAGCCGCAGATTCGCAGATTTTTTTAAGTAAACAATTTAATAGCAGATTTATCCGCAAGCGGATTGGATTAGATGATGATGAGAAAAAGAAAAAATATAATTTATGCAATAGCTATTTCTTTGTTTATAGTAACGAGTTCATTCGTGCCGATGCTGCACAAATATTATTTTAGTTTAACGGAAGTGAACATCGATACAAAAAAGCATAGTATGGATGTAAGCTGTAAGCTATTTATGGATGATTTGGAATTGGAATTAAATAAATTGAGTACAAAAAAAATTGATTTGAGTATGTCAGTGAAAAACAAAGAAGTGGAAGAATTACTGTTTACTTATCTCAATAAAAATTTCAAGATAAATGTGGGAGGAAAGCTACAAAATTCGAAGTTTGTGGGATATGAAATTGAGAATGATGCTGTTTGGTGCTATATGGAAACTGCTAATTTTAAAGGAAAAGGAACCGTTTCAATTATGAACACACTTTTGTATGATAGTTTTCCTGAGCAGTCCAATTTAATGAATGTGAAATGGGATGGAAATAATAAAAGTATGAAGTTGAGTAATCCGGATAAATTGGCGGAATTTGAGTTCTAGGGAGCATTCGCATTTTTGCTCGCAGATTTCGCAGATTTTCGCAGATGAATTTTTATAGAGTGACCATTAAAACACATACAGTTCCGCGCAACTCTGCGTGATCTGCGAGAATTTTTTTCGGAGCTCTAAACTTCCTCGTTAACAACACCCATTGCACAAAATTTATCGATGCGTTGTGTAACTCGTTTTTTAGGATCTATTTTTTCCAAAGCGGTTATGTGTTTTAAAATTTCTTCTTTTACCGTTTTGAATGTTGCTTCCTGATCGGTATGCGCTCCTCCAACAGGTTCTTTGATAATTCCATCGATTAGTTTATTTCCGAACATATCATTCGGAGTTAATTTTAATGCTTCTGCAGCACGTTCTTTGTTATTCCAGTTTCTCCATAAAATGGAAGAACAAGATTCGGGAGAAATTACCGAGTACCAAGTGTTTTCCAGCATCAATACTTTGTCGCCAATACCAATTCCTAAAGCTCCACCGGAAGCTCCTTCACCAATTACAATACAAATAACAGGCACTTTTAATTGTGACATTTCCAACAAATTTCTAGCAATTGCTTCTCCTTGTCCGCGCTCTTCAGCTTCCAATCCTGGAAAAGCACCGGGAGTATCTATTAAAGTAACGATAGGTTTATTGAATTTTTCAGCGAGTTTCATCAAGCGTAAAGCCTTGCGATATCCTTCTGGGTTAGGCATTCCGAAGTTGCGGATTTGGCGCATTTTGGTGTTGATCCCCTTTTGCTGACCAATGAACATAACGGTTTTACCATCAATGCTTCCGAAACCACCAACCATTGCTTTATCATCTTTCACCGTACGATCGCCATGCAATTCAATGAATGTGCTATCGGTGATATAGTCGATATAGGCTAAAGTATATGGTCTGTCGGGGTGACGAGAAACTTGAACACGTTGCCATGGCGTAAGATTGCCATATATTTCGGTACGTGCTTGTTTTATCTTTTCTTCAATGTCAGCCGTTGTCTTCGAAGCATCCACACCACTTTTTTCAGCTGCTTCTTGTATTTTCTCCAATTGAGTTTGTAATTCTTCAATAGGCTTTTCAAATTCTAAATAGTTCATTCGTTCGTTGTTTAGAGGGTGCTAAAATACTAAAAAAGCCTGAATATCATATTTGTCTGTTTATCAGGCAGTTTTAATCAAAGAAAGCGTAATATAGGGTTGAGATTTCTACTTAAAAGCGTTACTTTTTTCTTGCCTTTTCTATCCAGCTAACAATAAAACGACTATTATATAGTAGATATAGTCCAAGTGCAACTTTTACTCCTGAGAGAATAACCCATCGGAAATGTCCGAGTGAATTATCACTAAAATCATTGCTTTCTAGCTTATAGATATAAATATCCTTTATGAAATTTGGAATTTCATTGAGTAGAGTAATTCCTCCAATAACGATAATACAAATAGTAAGAACGCTTGAGCGATGGATCTTGAAAGAAGAGAATTCGCTTTCCAGATCATCGTTTTGTGTGATCTTGTCAATCAAAACATGCGTTTTGAATAAGAGTAATCGTAGTACCAGTATATAAAGGACAAGACTCGCAAATGTAAAACCCACATATGCAATATTATTAATTAGTAAATCTCTTTCGTAAGAAAATATTTCCCAAGATTTGATAAATAAACTTATCATGGAAAATAATTCAGGAAGCATAAATAATCCTAAAATTTTAATAACGATAGTAAGAAGTCCCTTTACATTCATGTTGTTTATTATATGTTTTCAAAGCTAAAAATAATTAAGGAAAGAATCGACTTTAAGCAATTTATTTACACCTTTGCACTATGATTACTTTCCCAAACGCAAAAATAAATATAGGCCTCAACATCATCGAAAAACGTGATGATGGTTTTCACAACTTACAAAGTTGTTTTTATCCTGTGGGTTTATGTGATGCCTTGGAAGTAGTTGAAAATACAGAAGCAGGAGCAGAGCGATTTGCTTTTACTTCATCAGGAATCGAAATTCCAGGCGATGCCACCGACAATCTTTGTTATTTTGCATACCATGTTGTGTCACAAGATTATCCCTTACCAAATGTAAAAGTGCATTTACACAAACACATTCCGATAGGTGCCGGTTTGGGAGGCGGTTCGGCTGATGCTGCCTTTTTTATAAAATTATTGAACGATAAGTTTGAACTCGGAATCTCTTGGGGAGAAATGCACCATTATGCGCGACAACTCGGAAGCGATTGTTCTTTTTTTATTAGTAACAAACCTTCTTTTGCCGAAGGAGCAGGAGATGAATACGAATCGATGAAATTGGATTTGAGCAAGTATTATGTTGTGTTGGTTTACCCTGAAATTCATATCAATACCGGAAAAGCATACAGCGGAGTTATTCCGAAGATGCCTGTACGTTCTTTAGAAGATGACCTTTTGAGTTTGCCAATTGAAAAATGGAAGGAATTTATTCATAACGATTTTGAAGATTCTATTTTTCCTCAATTCCCAGAAATAAAAAACATCAAAGAAAAATTATATTCGAAAGGAGCAATTTATTCAGCAATGAGTGGGAGTGGTTCAACGGTGTTTGGAATTTTTGATATTGCTACGGAGTTGAAATCTGAGTTTGGAGATTGTTTTGTTTGGGAAGGGAAATTGTAGACGTCCTCCCCCTGCTCCCTCCAAAGGGGGACATGCTCCGAAATAATAATTAGTACTATCTCATCATTGCTTTTTACCTTCATTCCTCAATTAACTTAATCTCCCAATCAACTTACTTCTGCGCTTTTTTCAACAAATACCAAGATAAAAACCCAAACAAGACATTCGGAATCCAAACTGCTACTAGTGGAGAAACTAATCCGCTTGCCGCAAACGTGGTGCTTACTTGCATAAACATAATAAAAGTAAAGCTGATAAAAATTCCGAGTCCAATGTGCATCCCAATTCCGCCACGAATTTTTCTACTAGCAATAGAAACTCCGATAAGTGTAAGTACAAAAGTTGCAAATGGAAAAGCACTTCTGCGGTATTTTTCTATTAGGTAGGATTCGATATTGTCGGAGCCTTTTAGTTTTTCGGAAGCAATGTAATCGTTCAATTCATAATAATCCATTGTTCCAACGGTATTGTCTTTTCTACCAAATTCTTCGGGAGTAAAAGCAAAAGTGGTATCTATTTTATCCCCTTTTTTTATAAACTCTTCCATTCCATTGATGTAACGAATGTAATAATTGTTGATGGTCCAATCACTTTTTACACTGTCCCATTTAATGTTCTCTGCCATTAATTTATAATACAATTTTCCTTTGTTGAATTTTTCGATTGAAAATCTATAACCGGTATTTTCTGTTGTACTGTAGCGTTCTAAATAAATATAATTTCCGGGAGAAATCTGTTTATGTATGTTCCTGTCGTGGTTGTGAAATTCATTGCGTATGTAAATGTCTTCAAACTCAATTTGTTTTTTTGTAGCATGGGGAATTACAAAGTTGTTGAGGTAAAGCGACAATGATGCGATAACAGTAGCCGCCAGCATGTAAGGGAAAAGTAAACGTGTATAACTTACTCCGCTGCTGAGTATGGCGACAATTTCGGTGCGGGTTGCCATTTGTGATGTAAAAAAAATAACGGCAATAAAAGTGAAGAGCGGACTGAATAAATTTAAAAAGAAAGGGATAAAGTTGAAGTAGTAATCAAAAACAATTGCTTTAAGTGGTGCTTCTTTTCCTATGAAGTCGTCAATTTTTTCAGAAATATCAAATACAACAACAATAAGGATGATGAGTCCCATGGAGAAAAAAAACGTCCCCAGGAATTTACCTATGATATAGCGATCTAAAAGTTTCATTTTCCCTCTCTTCATCTCTCCCTAAAGGGAGAGGAGAAGCTAAAATCTAATTTATTATTATTTTCTCATCAACTGCCCCATCTCCTTTAGGAGAGGGGATAAAGGGGTGAGGCCTATAATCTAGTTCCTAATTGTTGTACCATTTTGTTTTTCCATTCTCTAAACGTTCCGGCAATAATTTGATTGCGTGCTTCGCCTACCAACCACAAATAAAACGCCAAATTGTGAATGCTGCAGATTTGAGCCGCTAATAATTCCTGCGAATGTACTAAATGCCGAACGTAAGCTTTTGTGTATGCACTATCAACATAGGAAGTTCCTGTTTCATCCAACACCGAAAAATCATTTTTCCATTTTTCATTCTTCATGTTCATGATTCCGTTTTGAGTGTAAATTAAACCATGACGGGCATTACGAGTAGGCATTACACAATCAAACATGTCAATACCCAAATCAATACACTCCAAAATATTGATTGGAGTTCCAACACCCATTAGATAACGAGGCTTGTCGGCCGGTAAAATATCGCAGACTACTTCTGTCATTGCATACATGTCTTCCGCAGGTTCTCCAACGGATAATCCGCCAATAGCGTTTCCTTCACGATTTTGAGCGGCAATAAACTCCGCTGATTTTTTTCTTAAATCGGGATAAACGCTGCCTTGAACAATAGGAAAAAGTGTTTGAGAAAAGCCGTATTTGCCTTCTGTTTCATCAAAACGGGTGCAGCAACGCTTTAACCAGCGGTGTGTCATGTCCAGCGACTTCTTTGCATAATCGTATTCGCAAGGGTAGGGCGTACATTCATCAAAAGCCATAATAATATCCGCTCCGATGGTACGCTGAATGTCCATTACATTTTCTGGTGTAAACACATGTTTGCTACCATCAATGTGAGACGTGAATTTGGCGCCCTCTTCTGTCAGTTTTCGAGAACTGGACAAAGAATATACTTGATAACCACCGCTATCAGTTAAAAGAGGTTTGTCCCAGCCGTTGAACTTGTGTAATCCTCCCGCTTGTTCAATCACTTCTAAACCCGGGCGCAAGTATAAATGATAAGTATTTCCGAGGATAATCTGTGCTTTTATGTCTTCCTTTAGTTCGTGCTGATGAACAGCCTTAACCGTTCCCGCAGTCCCAACAGGCATAAAAATAGGGGTTTGTATCACGCCATGGTCGGTGGTGACTTCTCCTGCTCTGGCTTTGCTGTTTTTATCTTTATGTGAGATACTGAACTTCATATATGCGAATAACGAATAAAAACGAATTTTACGAATTGCGAATAATTACGAAAGTATTGATTTTAGCAAATTAAACGCTGGTTTTCTAGTACACAGATTCGCAAATTCGTATGGATTCGCTATCCGTATTCTCAATTTGTTAATTACTTTGTTTAAATCATCGCAAAGATAAGAGAATACCAGTGAACAATACATCTATTTTTGCGAGCAGTAGAAATGGTTGGTAGCGTTTACACATCCCTATCAAGAGGGGAATATATTCTGCTTAAAATTAGCTTAGCATACAGTTTCGTAAAATTCGTTTTTATTCGTTATTCGTAACCATGGATTGGTCAGTATTTACAGTTTTTTCTTTAGGGTTGCTTGTATTCGCAGTATTTGTATTCGCGTTGTTGGTGCAACTATGGTATTATTTAGGATTTTTCAGTCGATTGGCTTTTTACAAAAAGAAGGATTTGTCTTCCAATACTCCACCTGCATCTATCGTTATTTGTGCAAAAAACGAAGATGATAATCTTGCTGAATTTTTGCCATTAATATTTGAACAGGAATATCCTAATTTTGAAGTGGTGGTAGTAAATGATTGTTCCTGGGACAATACCGCTGATTTTTTAAAGGAATTTGCAACAAAACATTCCAATTTGAAAATTGTCACCATCAAAGAAGATGATACTTATTCGCATGGCAAAAAGGTGGCTTTGATGATGGGAATAAAAGGTGCAAATAATGAGCACATGTTGCTTACTGATGCCGATTGTAGGCCAAATACTAAATATTGGTTGAGGGATATGATGCAACATTTTGTAGCTGAAACAGAAATTGTTTTGGGTTATGGTGCATACGAAAAACAAAAAGGGTTTTTAAATAAAATTATCCGTTACGATACATTTATGATTGCCGTTCAGTTTTTATCTTTTGCATTGGCAGGTAAAACATATATGGGAACGGGAAGGAATTTAGCGTACAAAAAATCTTTGTTCTTTAAGATGAAAGGATTTGCTTCGCATTATCATATTGAATCAGGTGACGATGATTTGTTTGTGAACGAAGCGGCTACAAAACAAAATTCGAAAATTGAAGTAAGTGTTGAAAGTCATACCATATCAAGAGTTAAGAAGAGTTTTAAATCTTGGTTCCGTCAAAAACGCAGACATGTGACTACGTTTAAGTTTTATAACGGAGGAAGTAAATTCCGCTTGCTGATGATAAGCATGAGTCAATATTTGTTCTTTAGCTCATTCGTTGCCGCATTGGTATTGCAATTTCAGCCCATTGTCGTATTGTCACTCTTTGCTTTGCGATTGTTAATACAATTGATTATCTTTAACAAGTCGATGAAACAATTGGGTGAAAAAGATTTGTTGTTGTTAGCACCTTTTATTGAAGTAATACTTTTGTGTATGTATCCGATGATTACGATTTCGAATATGTTTATAAAAAAGAATAAGTGGAAATAAAATAATAAAAACTGCTGAGTACAATATGGATGAATTAGAATTTGACCCGAATCTTTCTGTAAAAGCTGTACACGATTATCATTTGATTCGTTCAGCCTTGGATAAAGGTGATCAAAAAGCTTATGCTGAATTGATGGGACGTTACCGCGATTCGGTTTATTTTATGTTGCTGAAGATGGTTAATAATAAAGACGATGCAGATGATTTGACCATTGAAGCATTTGGAAAAGCATTTAAAAGATTGAGCCAGTATACACCTAATTACGCATTTAGTACTTGGCTTTTTAAGATTGCATCCAACAACTGTATTGATTTTATCAGAAGAAAAAAGATGGTTACTTTTTCTATCGATCGTACATTCGAAAACGATGAAGGTGGAGAAATGAGCATGGATATAAAAGCAGAAGGCTTGAACCCAGAGGAGAATATGGTGAAGAAGCAAAAGGTGAAGCACATGCATGAAGTGGTAGAAAAGTTAAAACCGCGTTACCGTATTTTAGTGGAGATGCGTTATTTCGAAGAGTTATCCTACGAAGAGATTGCAGCAAAATTAGATTTGCCTTTAGGAACAGTGAAAGCACAGTTGTTTAGAGCAAGAGAGTTTTTAGCAAATATTCTTAAGAATAGCGAAGGGAAGATTTAAAAAAGTGACTAGGTGATTGGGTAACTAAGTTATTGGGTTGTTGATGTATAAAACTATCATTCCGACCGCAGCGGAGGAATCTAACCATACTTTGTCTGCAATTCATGCTAGATTTCTCGACTCAGCTCGAAATTACAACCAACAAACAGAAGTCTTGAAACTATGTCCGACATTTCCATCATCCTAAAATACTTCCCCGACATTACCGAAAAGCAAAAGGAACAATTCGCTCAGTTGCAAGGCCTTTATGAAGAATGGAATGCTCAAATAAATGTGATTTCCAGAAAAGATATTGAATTGCTTTATGAACGTCATGTGTTGCATTCTCTCGGGATTGCTAAAGTGATGCAGTTTAATCCAAAGACGAATGTGATGGATGTTGGTTGCGGAGGTGGCTTTCCGGGAATTCCGCTCGCTATTTTATTTCCGGAGTGTAATTTTTATTTGGTCGATTCTATTGGTAAAAAAATAAAAGTGGTGAATGAAATTGCACAAGCACTCGGATTAAAAAATGTGAGAGCAGAACATAAACGTGCGGAAGAGGTGAAAGAAAAATTCGAGTTTGTTGTTAGTCGTGCTGTTACCGAGTTTCCAACTTTCTATCGTTGGGTGCAAAATAAAATTTCGAAAAATCAATTCAATAATTTACCAAATGGAATCCTTTATTTAAAAGGCGGTGATTTAACGGAGGAAATGAAGGAATTTCAAAAGCGCATCACTTATTACAATCTACACTATTATTTCAAAGAAGAATTTTTTGAAACGAAGAAGGTTGTGTTTTTGCCGATGAACTAAGCCAACTGCATTTGCAAATTACTCAAGTTGCGATACATTCCGTTATCTAGTATCATCAGCTCTTCGTGTGTTCCAACTTCTCTAACAGCGCCTTTGTCGATTACCACAATCTTGTCTGCTTTACGGATAGTCGATAATCTGTGAGCAATCACAAAAGAAGTTCGTCCCACCATTAGTTTATCCAAAGCTTCTTGAACCACTCTTTCTGATTCCGAATCGAGTGAACTGGTTGCTTCATCTAAAATTAAAATGCTTGGATCTTTTAATACTGCACGTGCAATGGCGATACGTTGACGTTGTCCACCTGATAATTTTATTCCTCGCTCTCCAACAATTGTTTCAAATTTTTCAGGGAAAGTATCAATGAATTCCAATGCGTTTGCTTTACGTGCAGCTTCAACTATTTCCGCAATTGTTGCATTTGGTTTTCCGTAAGCAATATTTTCTTTGATAGTGCCGCCAAACAATAATACATCCTGAGGAACAATGGCCATATTGTTGCGCAAAGATGTTAATGAATACGACTTCGCATCTTTGTCATCAATGAATAATGTTCCACTTTCTGGATCATAAAAACGGAGCAACAAACTAATCAAGGTAGATTTCCCAGAACCACTTGGTCCAACAACAGCAACTGTTTCACCCTTTTTAGCAGTAAGTGTAATGTTTTTTAGCACTTGAATTTCTTTGCGGGAAGGGTAGGTGAAAGCAACATTTTCGAAACGTACATTTCCTTCAACACGAGTAATATTGGTTTGCTCGTCAGTAATATCAAGTGCTTCAGGATGCTCATCCAAAATTTCAAAAACACGTTCTACTGATCCAATTGCTTTTTGAATTTGAGCATATAATTCTGCGATTCCTCCAAAAGATGCTCCAACAAAGGCAGAGTAGAGGATGAACGAAATTAAATCACCAATTAAAAGCTGATTTTGTGAAGCTAAATATACTCCGTACCAAATAACTGCTACAATAGAACCGAACAAACAGAAAATGATGAAAGAGGCAAATCCTCCTCGATATATTCCTCCTTGAATTGCATTTTTTACAATTGCTTCTGTACTTTTTCTATAACGTGCATTTTCAAAAAATTCGTTGGCAAATGCTTTTACATTGGCAATGCCTTGAAGTGTTTCCTCAATTACAGTATTGGATTCCGCAATTCGCTCTTGTACTTCTTTAGATGTTTTTCGGATAAATCGACCAAAAATTACCGCTGCAACTGCCACAACTGGAACGATTGCCAACATCATCAAAGTAAGTTTTGGGGAAATATAGAGAAGTAGAATAATTCCACCGATAACTAGCATAAATTGACGCAAAAATTCAGCTATGGTTGTAGTTAAAGTGTCCTGAATTTGAGAAATATCGGCCGACATACGACTGTTTAAATCGCCAACCCTTTGCTGAACGAAATAACTCATAGGCAATTTAATAAGATGTGCATAAACAGCCTGACGCAGAGATGCCAAAGTGTTTTCGGTATAATTCACAAATAAATAAATTCGGTAATAGGAAAACACGGATTGTAAGCTCAAAACAATGATTAGATAAATACCAATATCATTGATGGTTGAAAAGTCTTTTTGTTCAATCGTTTTTATTAAATTCCCTAGCATCATCGGGAATAATAGGGCTGTTCCACCTGTTAATAGCAAAAAAAACATGCCCAGATACAATTTCCATTTATGCTTTCCTGTGTAAGAAAAGATTCTCAAAGCCTTCTTTAAAGAAGTTTTATTGATCTTAGCCTTTGGTAAATCGTCCGATACTTTAGCTTTTCTTGCCATTTTCTTGTTTTAGAGCCGTAAATGTATGATTTTTTGTCGCTGTACTTGTATTATTAGGATTATTTATCCCCTAGGATTAAGACGAGTTGCTAGGTAGAATACCTTAAAAAGGGCTAATTTTGCTTATTACAACATCAATTTCATTAAAAAGTTTGTAGAAATGAAAAAACTTCTATCTTTGCAGTCCGAATTTAAGAAAAGAACAATAATTAATAGCCCTTCAAAAATAAGAAGAGCATAACATAACAGAAATAATGAAAGCATTACGTACGTATCAGCCATCAACAAAAAAGAGAAAAAACAAACACGGTTTCCGTGAGAGAATGGCGTCTGCAAATGGTCGCAGAGTATTAGCTTCTCGTAGAGCTAAAGGAAGAAAAAAATTAACTGTTTCTGACGAAAAAACACATAAATAGAATTGAATAATTTCTATCAATATAAAAGCCTTTCCGTTATTGGAAAGGCTTTTTTTGTGCCTGTTATTTTACGTAGCGTCATTGCGAGTCGCGCCTTTTGCGGGATGTGGCAATCTCTCACCATCGAAATGAGATTGCTTCGTGCCTCGCAATGACGGTTCTAGAGTGATTCGTTCTGCCCAGCAATCATGCTACGGAAGACTGTTTTTTCTTGAAAACTTGTTAATAGAATTTTTAAATGAAAGCCTGTTTTATAAGTATTTTCGTGAGCGGTAAACCAGGGCGAAAAACACGTCTTTGATAATTGACAGATCCCGTGTCGTGGCACGGGATGACAGTTCTAAAGGGCTTTTCAGTAATAATGACTAACAATATCAACGATCTAATATCTCACATCTAATATCTAAAATTTAATTATGCCAAGAGATAAATCCATAAAATCAGTTTTAATCATCGGAAGTGGTCCAATTGTAATCGGACAAGCATGTGAATTTGATTATTCCGGTTCACAAGCTGCTCGTTCGTTACGTGAAGAAGGTGTGAAAGTGACTTTGATTAATTCTAATCCGGCTACTATTATGACGGATAAAGTTACTGCTGAAAATATTTATTTGCTTCCTTTAGAAGCAAAATCTATCATTAAAATATTAGAGGAGAACCCCGACATTGATGCGGTGTTGCCATCTGTAGGCGGACAAACAGCATTGAACTTGGCGATGAAGTGTGATGAAATGGGGATTTGGAAAAAGTATGGTGTGCGTATGATTGGTGTGGATATTGAAGCGATTGAAGTAACAGAAGACAGAGATAAATTTCGTATGCGGATGGAATCCATTGGTGTAGGGATGGCGCCTTCAAAAATTTGTCGTTCTTTTTTAGAAGGAAAAGAGATTGCACAAGAATTCGGATTTCCTTTGGTAATTCGTCCTTCATTTACACTAGGTGGAAGTGGAGGCGCAGTTGTTTATGTGAAAGAAGAATTTGATAAAGCCATCAACAGAGGTTTGCACACTTCTCCAATTCACGAAGTTTTAATTGATAAAGCTGTTTTGGGCTGGAAAGAATATGAGTTGGAACTTTTGCGTGATAGCAACGATAACGTTGTGATTATTTGTTCGATCGAAAATTTTGATCCTATGGGTGTTCACACGGGAGACAGTATCACTGTTGCTCCTGCAATGACATTGTCGGACAGTACTTTTCAGAAGATGCGCACCATGGCCATCAAAATGATGCGCAGTATTGGAAATTTTGCGGGTGGTTGTAATGTTCAGTTTGCGGTGAACCCGGATGACTCAGAAGATATTATCGCGATTGAAATTAATCCCCGTGTTTCCCGTTCATCCGCTTTAGCAAGTAAAGCAACAGGTTACCCGATTGCAAAAATTGCTGCGAAGTTGGCGATTGGTTTCAACTTGGATGAATTGCAAAATCAAATTACAAAATCTACTTCTGCATTTTTTGAACCGACTCTCGATTATGTTATCGTGAAAATTCCGCGTTGGAATTTCGATAAATTCAAAGGTGCAAATCGTGAATTGGGTTTCCAAATGAAATCGGTGGGCGAAGTAATGGGTATTGGTCGCTGTTTTCAGGAAGCATTACAAAAAGCTTGTCAGTCGCTGGAAATTAGACGTAACGGTTTAGGTGCAGACGGAAGAGAAGTTACCAATCAAGAAGAATTATTAAAAAGTTTGGAGCGACCAAGTTGGAATCGTTTGTTTCATATTTACGATGCTCTCAAATTAGGAATTTCTATCAAGACAATCCAAAAATTAACGCGTATCGATCCTTGGTTTTTAAATCAAATCGAAGAAATGATTCTTTTGGAAAATGAAATTTCTAAATATAAATTGAAAGATTTGTCCCGCGAATTATTATACGAAGCAAAACAAAAAGGGTATGCCGACAGACAGATCGCTCACTTATTAAAATGTTTAGAGAGTGAAGTTTTTAACAGAAGAATAGAATTAAAAATAAATCGTGTTTACAAATTAGTAGATACTTGTGCGGCTGAGTTTGAAGCGAAAACACCTTATTATTACAGCACATTTGAAGATGAAAACGAATCCATCGCTACCGACAAGAAAAAAATTGTTGTGTTAGGTAGCGGTCCGAATCGTATCGGACAAGGTATTGAATTTGATTACAGTTGTGTGCATGGAGTTTTGGCTGCAAAAGAATGCGGTTACGAAACCATTATGATTAACTGTAATCCAGAAACGGTTTCCACCGATTTTAACGTAGCTGATAAATTGTATTTCGAACCGGTTTTTTGGG
This sequence comes from uncultured Bacteroidia bacterium, assembly GCA_964593555.1. Classification (GTDB taxonomy): domain Bacteria; phylum Bacteroidota; class Bacteroidia; order JAFLBG01; family JAFLBG01; genus CAZQIC01. The sequence continues at coordinate 39,436 of CAZQIC010000022.1, forward strand.
AACACATTTATGACATTATCTTAAATGAAAAACCTGAAGGAGTGATTGTACAGTTGGGCGGACAAACAGCATTGAAGCTGGCAGAAAAATTAGAACGCTACGGAATTAAAATTATTGGTACCGATTATAAATCATTGGATTTGGCAGAAGACAGAGGAAGTTTCTCGAATTTGTTAAAAGACAATGGCATTCCATATCCTAAATTCGGAGTGATTGAAGATGCTGAACAAGCCGTTGAATTATCAAAAGAATTAGGGTTCCCACTGTTGGTTCGTCCGAGTTATGTGTTGGGTGGACAAAACATGAAGATTGTAATTAACGAGCAAGAGTTAGAACAACACGTTGTGAAATTATTGCAAGATCATCCAGGCAACCAAGTTTTGTTGGATCATTTCTTAGAAGGAGCTATAGAGGCAGAGAGCGATTCCATTTGTGATGGTGTAGACAATTACATTATTGGAATGATGGAACACATTGAGCCAGCAGGAATTCACTCAGGTGACTCGTATGCAGTTTTACCTCCATTTGATTTGAGTGACAATGTGATTGAACAAATGGAACGACATACAAAAACAATTGCGATTGCTTTAAAAACAGTTGGATTGTTAAATATTCAGTTTGCGATTAAGGATGAGGTGGTTTACATTATTGAAGCAAACCCTCGAGCATCACGTACCGTTCCGTTCATTGCGAAGGCGTATGACGAACCTTATGTGAATTATGCAACCAAAGTAATGTTGGGAGCAAAAGTGAAAGACTTTAAATTCAATCCACGCAAAAAAGGATACGCCATTAAAATTCCTGTATTCTCTTATGAGAAATTCCCTGAAGTAACAAAAGAGCTTGGACCAGAAATGAAATCAACTGGTGAAGCTATCTATTTCATTGATGATTTAACCGATGAATTTTTTCACACGATTTACTCAGAGAGAAATTTGTATTTGAGTAAGTAATAGAAATGCTGTTGTGTAGTTTTATAAATTAATATTAATTTTAGCAATGATGAAAAAAGCAATTCTGTTTGTTTCTGTTTTATTTTTAACAAGTATTCTTTATTCCCAAAATGCTAGTTTCGTTTCTGGTCCTGAGTTTATTAATAAGAATGGTGTTTTTAAATACATCATTGGAGAAGATAAAACTTCTTTTTATGTTTTTAGATTAGGAACCAAAGGCTCTGGAGTTCAAAACAACATTGAAAAATGCAATAAAAAAACCTTTGCTGTTGAGTGGGTAAAAGATATTTCTTTTGAAAAAGACTTGGGTGAAATACCTGGGGATCAGTTCCAGCGCTCAAACATTGTTTTGTCTAGAGGGAAAATATACTTTTTTCTATCGATTCTTGAAACTCGAAAAAATTCACGATCTGTTTATGCAAAATCAATGAACTGTGAAAATGGGGAAGTTTTAGGTAAAGCAGAATTAATTGCTTCTGAAGATAAATATGGTCAATTGTCCCTTTTGTCAGTTGCTTTTTCGCCCGATACCACAAAAGCTTTGGTTTTGTTTAATCAAGGAGATGGTATTAATCCTTATTATATAAAAAGAGTTTTATTGGTAGAATTAAAATCAAATAAAGAATTGTTTAACAAAGAAATGCCTGTTTCTGATGACAAAGGTAATTTACAATGTACTTCCGTTTCAGCTGATAATAAAGGAAACTTGTCATGTATTTATAGCCGTAAAGAAGGAAGCCCAGGAATTGGAAAAATTGCATTTTCTTCCACTCAACTAAAAACATTTGATTTGAATATAGACGTGAATGATCACGCTTATTTAACGGCCAATATTTTGCAATATGACGACAACTTTGATTATGCTATTGTAACAGGTGTTTTTGTTGATGTTCCTTGCAAAAAGAAAAAGGAATGTGAACGCAAGGAAGGTAATTATTTTATGAAGGTGGATATGAATACCTCTAAGATAGTTACTGCAAAGTATGAATATTTTGATGATGCTACTCATGCAATCTATAAAGACATGGGTGACTTATCAGCTGATTATGAAAAAGTATTTTGTTTCAGCTCCATCATAGATAAAACAAATGAGGATGTTTATTCAATGGCGGTGGGTAAGTATAGTGGAATTATTTTAGTTACTCGTTTTGATAAGGTGGGGAAAGTTATCTGGACAAAAGCGCTTCCTCGAGGCCAAATGCTTTCTCATCAGGGGTTTGTATATGCATTTGAAAAAGGTAGTTTGTTTTTTATATTCTTAGATAATCCTAAAAACCTAGAAAATGTACCTGATATAAATAATTTTCTGGTGAAGAAAATAAAAGACCAAGGTGCGGTAACAGGAGCAAACATTGTTTGTATGTCCATTTCAAAAGACGGAGCATTAAAGCGTACGGTTATTGGAAAGGATGAAAAGGATAAAGCAAACTTTATTCCTGATTATATTACTAATCTTTCAGAACAGCCTCCTATTCTTAATTTGAAGAACCGAGATAAGGAGCAGTATATTCGATTTGAATTTAATAAGTAGGAATTTAGAAAGCCCCACGCAAAATGCATGGGGCTTTTTTGTTTTAGAAATAATGGATTCTAATTTTATTTTTAAGTATGTCACTCAAGAAAATAAATTTCTTAAAAACTTCAAAACCCATAGGTTTATCCTTGATAGTTTTATGCTTGGCTTATGGTTCACTGAGAGGCGATATAGGATTACCTCAAAGGAATGAGAATGTTGTCAAAGACATAAGGCTGAATCCAATTATAAGTAATACTGCCTTAAGAGACAGCATTGTTAGTTTTGGGATGGAATTATTAGGAACACCTTATGTTGAAGCCTCCTGTGGAAAGAACGGGTTCGATTGTTCTGGATTTGTTTATTTTGTTTTCCAACATTTTAAAATTGAGGTTCCGCGAAGTTCTTCAGGATTTGAGCATTTTGGAAAAGAGATTCTGATTGAAAATGTAAAAAAAGGTGATATTCTTGTGTTTTTGAGTCCAAGCAGTAATGTTATAGGTCATGTGGGAATAGTAACAAATCCAAAAGGAATGGATAGTGATTTTATTCACGCATCTTCTAGTAGTGAGATGAAAGTGATTATTTCAAGCTTAAAGCAGAAGGGCTATACTCGCAGGTTTGTAAAAGCAGTAAGTGTCTTGTGAATTTTATAATGTAAGGAAATGCCTTTTAAAATGCACTCTAACGTCAGTCTGTGAAAAAACTCCCAATCAAAATTTTCTAGGGTTTTCAACAAACTGTGTTTGTATCATTGAATAAATATAAGAAAAACAATTGTTGAAGATACACAAGAGTCATTACTGACCCTGTGAGCAAAATTTGCTCCCTTTCCGGCATCGTACCCGAAAGCATATCATTATCGTTCTATTTTTGATTGGTACGAAAATAAGGGTAGACTACAAGCAGATGCTATACTTAATGAACCGCCCTGTACGCGACCCTTACGTACAGTGGTGTGAGAGGCGCAACCGTCAGTTAATTCTGGCGGAGCCGTCTACTCGATTAGCGGTTCGTTTTTTTACTTTGTTATTCAAACCATTTTTCGTTCATAGCAATTTGTCCTACTGCTTTCACATTCTTATTTGCATATAATCTACATGATCTTTCTGCATAAGATGCGATTACACGAGGGTAATTCTTTGATTCAGTCATAATTTCATTTGCAATGTCAATGGGTAATTCTTTTATCTCATTTCTAAAATGGTTGTTATAATGAAAACGCCTTTCTTCATAATTTATGACAGTAGAGTAAGCCTCCTTCACCTCATTCAAAAGTGTTTTGTCCTGATTGTTTTTCAGATATTTTTCTATTAAATATGATAGTCTAATATCTCCAATGTCTTTGATTTTGTTAGTAGTATTTGTCATGTTTTCATAAATAAGCTCCCTTCTATATTCATCCGAAAATCTATTACTAATCAAGTATTTAACCTCGATCGGTATGTTGTTTTTCATTAAATTATTCTCCACCTCACTTCTTTGAGAATTACTAAAATGTGACTGACGAACAGTTTTACGAAGACAATTGTTAAGTGTTAAAAAGTCCTCAGAAGCCATTTTTTGCACTATAGATGAAATTTTATCAATTAGTTGTATTAGGGTTTTGGGTGTTGTCCAAGTAAATAGAACAAGAAGAGTAAATGTTATATCGTTAGAATTTTCTAATTGTAAATCCCAATATTTAACATTTCCTGATTTCATTCTTGCACATCTAACTCGTTTACATAGAGATTTTGTGGCGTCAGTAAGGTCGTCAAACTCATCATATGTTTCGTCTTTTGATTTGATACCTGCTGAAATAACAGAAACTATGTAAATTGCCCATTGGTCTTGAAATGCATTTCTGAAACTTTCAACTAATAAATCCCATGGCTCTATTTTGATTTTCCATTCTGTAATTTCCTTGTTTAGACTTTGTGAAATCTGATTAGCGAAATTCTCAATTGATTTGTCAATCTTATCTTGTACTACAAAAGCAGTAATTGGTTTTTGTTGCTTACTCTCTTGAGGAAAATGTCTAACTCTTCGGGTAATGGCATTTATGAAAGGAATATTTGCGTCATCACTATTTAAAATACTAATTAGTAAATAGGGATGTAAAATTATTGTTAGGAATTGTAAACTATGCTCTGAATATTTTCTTTGATGAACTGATATTTTGCTCTGAAGTACTCCATTAAAAACTATTTCTTTTAAATTAGATTCAGAATCAATTACATCAAGCCTATTTCCATCTATTAAAATTTGCAATCTTCTTTCTCTTTGGCGCAAATCTCCTTCCTTCATTATTTTAATGAGCTGTGAGCTATCTAATTTGTGTATAATTTCTAGTAGATAAGCATACTCAAGCCATTTAGAAAGTTGTTCTCCATCAACATTTTCTAAATGCGCTGTCCAAAATTCAATTGTCTGATATGGATTATTTCTAATTAAGCCTATTAGTTCAGAAGCATAATCATTATGAGGAAACTTCTTTAACTGGTCGAAACATTCATTGGTTAATTCAAATCGACCGCAGTCATTTGGTAATAAAATAGGCTCATTATGATTTCTTCGACCTTCTTGGTTAATTATATTCCCAATATTAATACCGTCTACTATAATTCTAATTACATCTTTTAGAAGTAAGGGATATTGTGTAAAAACCCAGTCTGATAAAATTTGAGATGTTAATAATCTAGGGTAATTGGTGTTTTTCAATAATTCATCATCTTGTAATTCCTTTAATTTCTGAATTAGCATTGGCAATTCGCCCTTATCAAAACAACCTGCAAAAAATCGTACTACATTATGCCAATAAAAATTACGAGCTATTGCATCAAATCTTTCTGGCTTTGTGCCTGTTTTTTCAGAACCAACTGGTGAATATGGAGATGTGTTATAAAGGTATTTTGCACAGAAATATTCTCTCAAAGGTTGAACTTCGAACTCATAAGTTCCTTGCACTCGTGAAACTAATGCGCAAACTCGCTCCTCCATTACATGAAATAATTTGTCTGCGATATCTGTCTTATGACCTTCTTTTGTTAAATATATTTTTAGTCTTGATTTTAAATCATCAATATGAATACTGCCACTGTTATTAAGAAGTTCAGCTTCTGAGTGTAATATCCAAGCCAGATACTGATGGATATCAATAATAAGATCCCTGTGATCTCTAATTGTAGAGTTTTTCTCGGATTCGCGATTAAAAAAAAGTTCAATATAGCTATCGTATAAAGCTGTTCTTTTATTAGGTAATGATTCACCTCTAGTTCTTAAAAGGCTAATAAAAATAGCTAGTTGCATTGGGCTTTTAGCTAAGTCTTTCAAATGAGGCATTTGCAATTTTTCCTCAACTAATCTTTTTATTTCATTTCCTTCCCTCACATCTAATCTACTCGCTTTAACCCATTTATCAACGTATTCTTTAGTTATGGATGGAGTAATATCGGTTAATTCAAAATGCGGGTAAATGTCAACGGAAAAGCCAATTGTATCAGAAAAAGCAGCTGGTCTACTTGTAATAACTATTTGAATAGATTTAGAATTTTCTGATATTCTATTAATCCCCTTGTTAATAAATTCGATTACTTCTTCGCGAATTTTAGTGTCAGCAATTTCATCGAAACCGTCAAAAACAAAAAGCACTGAACTTAATCTTGTTATAGCAACAAGATCACTGGAATTAAAATCGTCTATCTGAGAGTGGTAAACAATATGTCCTACCAAGAATGATTCTAATGAATTCTTCCAAATACTTGTAAAATATTCTTCGTTAAGACGACCTTGGTAGGGGTTTTTGTTTTCTACCCATGCTGCTATGTGCCTAAGATCAATTTTAAAAGGTAATCTTATTGGTGTTTTTTTGACATGCTCTGGGAGTAATTGTAAATCAGAAATTTTGTTTAAAAGACGGGCTCGATGAACTTGACATATATATTGAACAATTGTTGATTTCCCTTGTCCAGGACCGCCTTCAAGCAAAATTCTTTCAACTTCATTCTGAATTTTAGGATGTAATAAAAAACTTGCTGCCCCAATATTTTCCCGTTCTTCAATTAGAAAATTATCTTCATTGTTCATTATCCTTCTTTGACCATTTTCAAAATGGTCTAGTGTCTTTTTTAAATCTTTATTTTTTTCATTATACTTTTTGATTTTTAGTGGGACATCTGTGAATAAATCGAACAATCTATTCTGTAAATCAATCTGTCTAAACTTAACTTCATTATCAATCGAGTATTGGTCAGCCAAGTATGCTTTTACTACACTTTCTCTCCTTTCTCTATTTTCATTAATGTTTTGAAATAGAATTGAATTTAAAATATCCTGTCCATTTAATATTTCAGGAAATGACCATTTAAAGATGGGATCTTTTTCTAGTAATCTGGATAAATCATCTCGCCACCAACAAAGTGACGGTATGGTAATATTAGATTCAAGAATTGCATTTACCTTGTCTTTTGATCCAGCGTCTAAGTGTGCAGTGCCTTTAACATTTGTTAACAAGTAGAATTTTTTTGCACCTCTTGGAATCAATTTGTCGATTTTAGGAGCCTCCCCTTCTAATGTTTCTGTTAACCACTTATGTACATCTGGAATAGAATTAGGATTACGGACAAATTTAACTTGAAATACGATGAACTCTTTTTTTGTTGCATTCATGAAATAAACCAATGAGTCTCTGCCTCCATCTGGTTGTCCAACAGGAAAAGATTGGGAGTCGGGAAATTCCTTTGCAACAAGGCAGTTGCAAAATTCTTGAAATCTTTCGTTTCCTAAATTTTCGTATAAATAGTCCATGGTTTATTT
>CAZQIC010000023.1:0-3351 GCA_964593555.1 uncultured Bacteroidia bacterium
AATAATGCACTCTCCTCCACTTTTTCTGAATGTAAAACTTCGGTACACCGTAGGTATCACCCGTCCGAACGGATCGTTCATCCGGGAGCGCATCCAGACTGTAAGCGTCTGGACACTCGAACTGAAAGTGCGGACTCTAATTAAATTTTGTTTGAGCAATTCTTCCAAGGCCCCCATTTCATCTCTCAGCCCCGTATGAAGGGGTGTGTGATAAAACTACAGTTTGGCTGAGGGCGGGGGATTACAATTGGATATATCCAAAATATATCCAATTGTATCCATATTTTTTAAGATCACAAACTGTGACCAGTATAACGGCGAAGGGCTGTTGATATTACTTATATAATTCAAGGTTCCATTGTTCGCACAAAAGAATAGTAACGTACTCTACCAGAGATAAATTTTTTACCCGATGAAGTGACTTGCACCATTTTAAATTACCTTACTAGCGAAATTAATTAATAACACACTCTCCTTCATATTTTCTGAATGAAAAACTTCGGTACACCGTAGGTATCAAGAGGTGACAGCGTGGACTCTAATTAAATTTTGTTTTTAGCAATTCTTCCAGCGCCTTTACTTCGTCACGTAAGCGCGCAGCTTCCATAAAATCAAATTCTTTGGCTGCAGCTTCCATCGCTTTTTTTGTTTTGGAAATAGATTTTTCCAATTGTTCCTTACTCATGTATTGTACAATAGGATCAGCAGCAAGGCTTATTGCATCTTGCTCTTCGTAAGGTTTTGGACCTGTCCCTTTTGATTTTGAAAATCCTGCCTGGGCAAATGAAGACTCTTTTGATTTTACGATCTGTGTTGGTTTTACTCCCTTCTCAAAATTATATGCAATTTGTTTTTTTCTTCTTCTTTCGGTCTCGTCAATGGTCCTTCTCATTGAATCGGTTATCTTATCTGCATACATAATTACCTTTCCATTTATATTTCGCGCTGCACGGCCCGCCGTTTGTGTCAAGGCCCTGTCCGATCTCAAAAACCCTTCCTTATCTGCATCCAGTATAGCTACTAGTGATACTTCCGGTAAATCAAGTCCTTCCCGTAATAAATTAATACCGATCAATACATCAAATACTCCGTTTCTCAAGTCATGCAATATTTCTACCCGCTCAATTGTTTCAACATCAGAGTGAATATATCGGCAGCGGATATCCAGTTTGGTTAAATATTTCGCTAGCTCTTCCGCCATACGTTTTGTAAGTGTTGTCACTAATATTCGCTCATCGCGTTTCGTCACTAAATTTATTTCTTCCAATAGGTCATCGACCTGATTAATGCAAGGGCGCACTTCAATAATTGGATCTAATAATCCTGTTGGCCTTATTAATTGTTCAGCAATAACTCCTTCTGATTTTTGTAATTCATAATCGGCCGGTGTTGCGCTAACATATATAACCTGGTTTTGCAGCGCTTCAAACTCTTCGAACCTCAATGGTCTGTTGTCCATTGCAGATGGTAAACGAAAACCGAATTCGACAAGATTTAATTTTCTTGCACGGTCACCACCATACATGGCGCGTATTTGTGGGATGGTAACATGACTTTCGTCTATCACCATTAAAAAATCGTCGGGGAAATAATCTAATAAACAAAAAGGGCGTTCCCCTGCTTGTCGGTTATCAAAGTATCGTGAGTAATTTTCAATTCCAGAACAATAGCCCAGTTCGCGCATCATTTCAATATCATAACTCACTCGGTCTTCAAGGCGTTTGGCTTCTACTGATTTGCCAATTTCTTTAAAGTATTCTACCTGCTTTACCATATCATCCTGAATCATGATGATTGCATTTTGCAGTTCACTTTTTGAGGTAACAAAAATGTTCGCCGGATAAATATTTACACTTTCCAATTTTTCGATCCGTTTTCCTGTTGATGCTTCGATGGTTTCAATGCCTTCAATATCATCACCAAAAAATAAAATGCGCACCGCATAATCAGCATAAGCCAGAAAAATATCTACCGTATCACCTTTCACACGAAAATTACCCCGGGAAAATTCTGCTTCGGTACGGGAATAGAGGGCATCAACCAGTCGGTGTAAAAATTTATTGCGGCTGATGACTTCGCCAACTTTTGCATATATAATATTCTCACTAAAAGATGTAGGGTTACCAATACCATAAATGCAGGATACTGACGAAACAACAATTACATCTCTTCTGCCGGATAATAAAGATGAAGAAGCACTGAGCCTGAGTTTTTCTATTTCTTCATTGATAGAAAGATCTTTTTCTATATACGTATTTGTAACAGGTAAATAAGCTTCGGGTTGGTAATAGTCATAATAAGAGACAAAGTATTCAACAGAATTATTTGGAAAAAACTGCTTGAATTCTCCGTAAAGCTGGGCAGCTAGTGTTTTGTTATGACTTAATATTAGTGTTGGTTTTTTAATTTCCTGGATTACATTCGCGATGGTAAAAGTTTTTCCTGAACCTGTAACGCCTAACAATGTTTGATATCGGGTGTTATCATTTAAGCCCCGCACCAGTTGTTTTATGGCTTCCGGCTGATCACCTGTAGGAACAAAATCTGCTGTAATTTTAAAATCCACAGGTAAATTTACGATTAATATCCGGGTGTTGAAAGTAAATATATGTTAGGCAATTGCAATTATTCAAATTTTTATTGTTGTTGTGAAAGCTCAACCTGTTTGAGTATTATTTTCCTCAGTTCAAATTATTTTTATTCGAAAATATTGAAATTTGGCAGGGAATAGTTTTTGTATTTGGAATGATAGAACAATAATGGACCATTATGGGATTCAAAAAAACAGAAAGAATAAATGGCAAACGGAAAAGGATAAAAAAGTTTCCAGGTTATCCTGCTTATCCTCCCAGTGAGGATTTATATACTAACAGCAGGGAGACGGATATAAACCCTGATAATCCTTATGAAATGAAAACTCCGAATGAGGATGTTAATACACCAAATGAAAAGGACTATTTGCTTACGGGTGATGATCTTGATGTGCCGGGTGCAGAGCTGGATGATGAAAGTGAATTGGTAGGCAGCGAAGACGAAGAAAATAATTATTACAGCATCAGTGATAACCGCTGATGTAGATTAATTATTGCTCCTCGGTTTCCAGAATTCCTTTTAAGTTTTTTAAATATCGTTTCATTCTACGCGCATACCACATTTGGATAAAAATTGCAGGAGGAATAAAGGGCAATATTTGCAGCATATTGTCGAGCGAAAATGAAAGTTGAACTGTAAATTTTGATTTTCCATTTTCTAACGTTTCAATTGTTCTGATACACTCAACCCAGGTAGGGTGGGAGTCTGGTGTTTCCGCGATAAATTTTGTTGGTCGGTCAAGGACCTTGAGTATAGTTG